>CAZFBU010000094.1:0-14022 GCA_964517175.1 uncultured Saprospiraceae bacterium | reverse complement strand
AATACGCTCCAACTGCCCGCCGTAAGCACCCAAAACGTGGTCATACACATCCCAGGTGCGCACGCCCAGCGCCTCGCGCGCGAAGAACGCATCCCAGGGATTGGGTGTATTGAAACGGGTCAAGCCCAATAAGCCTTCGTCCACCACTGCCAGGGTGTAAGTCATTGCTTTGCCTTTTGCTTCGGCAACTTCGACAGTGAAGGTCTGCTCGGGCTTGAGTTCATCCGGCATTTTTATTTGTGGATTCAACCGTGTTTTTGGGTCTTCAATGTAAATTGGAATGACTCCATACATGCGAATGGGCAGGTCGTTCTGTGCCTGCGCGTGCGGCTGCACCAGTGAAACGTGCGCATAGACATTGGGCGTCATTTCCGGTGTGGTTTTGAAGGTGAATTTATTTTCACCCGCTTTGGAATCAATCCAGAAAGATTGAACCACTTTCGTACCATTTTCCAGTGTGACCAGATAGCGACCTACTTCCCCCGCGGGAATCGTCAATTCTACATTTTCACCCACATTATATTTTTCTTTATCGGATGAGAAAGGCAACATGGCTGCTGCGCTCCGCGATTGGGAATCATCATCGTACCACGGATAACCTGCGTAGAAAAATTCGCCAGCACAGTGCCCGCTCTCCGTATCACAAACCCGCACGAGGTAGCGTCCCCAGTTGTCCACTTTCACATTCCAAGTAGCTTCGCCCTGTGCATTGGTCGTGAGGGAACGTTTTTGCTGGGCATCAAAATGCTCACTAGAATTGTAGCGGGATACATAATCCGCGCCTTCATCCCACCACCAGCGCCATTCGACGCGATAAATGCCAACACTTAAAGTGCGATTGCGTACAGGGCTGCCATTGGTGTTGACGGTGGCGAAGGTAAGCGTACCGTCTTTGTTGATGTCCAGGCGTTTTTCGCCGTATTTATTTTCGGGAATCGAAATACCTGCATATACCTTAAACGGATGATACGGCAAGGTGAAATTATCGGAACTGAAGTCGCCACCACGTTCAAAAACGCGTGTTTTGAAAGTTGCGGACAGCTTGCCCGGCACGAGCGCATTGTCGAGCAAAGACGCGGTGAATTGCGCTTCGCCATTCTCATCCAGATTTCGATCAAAAATGACCTTTGGCTCGGAAGAAAAATCCCGTGCCGGATCGTCAAATTCGTAGTTTTTGTATTTTTCAAAAGTCGTATTCGTGGCACGCAATTGCGCTTCCACAACCGCTTTTAAACCTTTCGCAGGTGCACCATGCAGCCAGCTTGCACTGAGCTTGCCGGATATTCCGCCATCGGCAGCATCGAGTTCTTCTTTACCAAAATCCAGATTGATTTTCAGGCGATTGGGCTTGACGGTTTCGATGCGAATGGTTTTATCAAATTCGGCACCACCTGCTTTTACATTTGCCCGCCAACTGCCTGTAGGTGAATCCGTGCTGGTCGCAAAATGCAGCGAATACACCTTGCCTACGCTCTGCATCACGGTGCGTTTTTCTTGCAATTGCCCCCGCGCATCGTAGAGTTCAAACTGAATCGGATAATTTTCCGGCAGCTTATTCAAACGATCTTCCAATACAAAATTCAAATACACCGAATCGCCCGGTCGCCACACGCCGCGTTCGCCATACATAAAGCCTTTTAATCCTTTTTGTGTCACTTCTCCGGACACATCGAAGCGACTGAGGGACAACGAATTACCATCTTCCAGCCGGAGATACCCTTTTTGCACATCTTTTTTGGCGATGACCACAAATGGCTTACGCGAAAGCTGAACATTGACAGTGCCATTGCTGCCGGTTTGAGCAGTAGTAAGCAGTTGCTGCTGGAAATCGTAAAATTCGAGCTCGACGTTGCTCAGCGGTTCGGTCGTGCGCAAATCCGCAACCGAAACAAAGTAAGATTTATCATTTCCACCTTTGGCAATGATACCCAAATTGGAAGCAATGACATTGCGCTGAAGGAAGCGATCCGAATTGTAATAAGCTGGAAAACAAGGATCATCGCGATGCGACCAACTGTAGCCGTCGTACCAGCCTTCAATGCCATACCAACTTTCCATGATGCTGGTGTACTCACCATTTTCGTTCAATTTATCTTCTTCAAAACTGCCTAAATCATTGTTAATTGTGCTACCCACCTGGCTTTCAGCATTGCAAAAATAAGTAGAATAGCTTGGTCGAAAACCAATGCGGACTTGATACATCGCTTCGGGATCTTGCTCGATCAGCGTACTTAAATCCAGTGCATAACGCGTCCAGTCGCTGCTGCGCCCGCGCGCATTGAGGCTGCTCAAGTCGATTTTCTTTTGCATAATAACTCGACCGACCCGATACAAGTCGTAATTACCGTCCAACTCGTTGGTTTGCAAAAATTGCAGGATATTGTTGTTGTAAATTTTGAAAACCTCCACGTCCACCGCCGTCAAACTAATGGCTTCAAATGGAAAAATGAGTCCGTTGGAATTGGGCAGAATCACGCCGCGCCCAACCAAGCGCACCTGCGGCTGCGCATCCGCGAAAGTCACCTGCCACTCGCTCGGATTCGCCATGCGCTGATCGTTGAGGTTGCGCACGCCCGGACTGACCGTAATACGCCGATCGCCGACGATGCGCTCAGAAGGATACACCCGCAGGGTATTGCCATCAACGGTATGGCGGAGGCTTCCCGTAAATTCATTGATTTGAATAAGCCCATCCAGGTTTTGCGAAGCTAGCAAAGGATCGGAAAAAAACAGCAAAATGTATTGTTCCTGATCTTGTACCACCCGCGCATCGGTCACTTTGAAATCCTTAATAGACGGGACTTCAATCTCTTTTTTGCCGCGCAGCACGACGTTCATCGGCTTGCCGTTCCACTCCAGATTCACTTCCGAAGGTTGGCTGCCTCTATCAATGCTTTTTACAGTGAAAGCGTGTACCATTTGGTTCGACTCATGCGCCCACGCTACGGGCAGATTTTTACCGTTTTGGGTAGCGATGAGCACCTGTTCGACTTCTTCGTTATTGGCAATGTCGGCGGTAAAAAGATTACCACTGTACTCCTGCTTGCTCAAATCCTGGGGATTGGGGGCAGAAAATCCATTGGTTTGTACATCGAAATACTGATCCCGCGTGCGGAAGTCAAATTCAAAACTCCCTGCGCCCCGCGGCAGGTTATCGATCAGCTTGCTCAGGTTCACCGTCGCAATGTAAGCTGTACCTGAGGACAAATCATTTTCTGGCTCAAAGAGCAAGGTGCGATCATCTTCCCAAATTGCCTTTCCGGCAATAGATGGCTCAAAGGAAATAACGTTGGATTTCACATCGGAGCCTACACCCGAGCTATCCACCATCGCATTGGCAAAGCGTACCCGGATGGGACTGGCTTTGGAAATGACACCCGAAGTAAAACCGTAAACGTAAGAGCTCAGGCTTTCGGGGATGGCACCGGCGCGCTGCTCTCGCTTGCAAGCGGAGAAACTCAAGGCAAAGAGGAGGCTCAAAAAGGCAACCGATAAAGCGGTTTGGCGAAGCTTGTTTTGGAACATGGTTGGTTTTATTTTGAAATAAAAGTTCAGAAACGATTTTATTTTATTGTATCTCAGAAATATTAGTGTTTTTAAATGTTTTTTCTAGTTTTGACGCAACACCTACTCTGATTTTCTTGTTTTGGTACAAACCTTAGATAGTCAAATGAATGATTGGGGTGAAATTATATTTTTCCCATTCAACGTTCAAATTAAGAAAAATCTTTGATTTTAGAATAGAAAAATTCACATAGCTTTATGTCCACATTTTTACCGATGTTTCCGTTGCAGTTGGTTGTTTTTCCGGATGAGAATCTCAACCTGCACATTTTCGAGCCTCGTTACAAACAGCTCATCCGTGAGTGCGAGACGCAGGGCATTACCTTCGGCGTTCCGACTTATCTGAATGGTAAGGTAATGGACATCGGCACGGAGGTGAAGCTTTTGAGCATCGAAAAACGCTACCCGAGCGGGGAGATGGACGTCAAAACAAAGGGATTGGGTGTCTTCAAAATCAAAGAGTTTTTTAAAATTGCGCCGGATCGGCTCTACGCGGGTGCGGAGGTAGAACGCCTGGAAGCACAAGCCTCAGAGAGCGATTACATACTCGCAGAGCAGGTTTTGAATGATATTCGCGATCTCTTCGGGTTGCTGAATGTGCAGAAGGATTTGCCCGATTTACCGAATGCCTTCCGCACGTTCGACTGGGCGCATCACATTGGCTTATCGACCGATCAGGAATACACGTTGCTTTGCTTACCCGATGAAAACCAGCGACTCAAATATGTGAAATCTCACTTGGATGAACTGCTGCCCCGCGTGCGGGAAGTGGAAGAAGTACGCCGGAAAGCGCAGATGAACGGGCATTTCAAGAATGTGATCCCGCCGGATTTGTAGAAGAATTGTTAATTGTTAGGATTGTTAATTGGGGGGAATCATTCTACCCAAATAACCAATAACAAAAAAACCACACAAACGCCGAGGTAGTTTTTGACCCCAAAAGACAGGATTAAGGCAGCCAACGTGGTTCTGTAATCTCCTTGTCTCTTATCGAGAATCCCGAAGGACTGGAGCCCGCCATAGACACTTCAAGTCTAACCTTTATTTGTTAAATGTTGAGTCAAAACATTTTGGCACTTGCGTGGTATGGTTTATAACAGCTTTTTCGCTGCTATGTTGACTGCAAGTTAGGAATGTTTGCGACAAATAGCAATTGCTGAGATGTTAAATCTTGGAAAAAGGCGCTTCAGTTTCCCTCCGTTTGCTTCCTTTTTTTCATATCCAACGTCAAAGAGATGATGTGCGAGAAGGTATTATCCTGATCCCCAAGGTCGGTAAATGCGTAGTCGAGCTTCAGGGTAGAAATTTTCAAACCTACACCGATACTTGGTCGCAGCGTCAGATTTTCCTGATTGTCAAAATCGCGCTCACGCTGGAACTGGTTCACGCCGGCGCGCAGGAACAGGAAGTCGTAATCGGCTTCGATGCCGAATGCCGGATCGATGCTGAAGGGATCGGAAGAAATGAGCGTATTGCGCTGTCCGTCGGTAGTGATCTGAAAATCCAACTCCGGCGTGATGCCTAGTTTGTTGAATTCAAATCGCCGTGCGATGCCCAGCAAAACTTGCGGATTCGTGACTTCCACACTGCTGATCGGAATTTCGTTATTCGTCAGTTCCAGCACTTCTTTTTCCGATTCGGTAAAATCGAACGACCAGGCGTTGAACGTGGAGGTCAGGTCGCGCGCGACGACGCCAAAGCGCCAGTTGCTAATCGAGTAGCGCCCGCCAATATCCACGCCGAAGCCCCAGGCTGTGGCAAACGGACCAATGCGCCGGTGAATGACTTTCACGTTTCCGCCGACCTGCAGCGTACCTGCCTGGGTTTTGATGGGTTGCGCATACGTTGCCAAAAAGGCGTAATCCGCTGCCGAAAATTCGGTCACATTATCAAAATTGACCGTGCCATCGCTTTCGTAAAGGCTTAATGTATTAGGAATTTCATCCACGCCGAAGCGGATGAGCGAAATGCCCAGCCGCCGACCGGGCTTTGCCATCGGGAGCGTCACGCCGAGATAGTCGAATTTTCCAACGCCACCAAACCACTCCGCGTGCATCGCGCCAATTTGCAAGCCTTGCAAATCAAGCGCTGCCAAACCCGCCGGATTCCAGGCTGCGGCGGTGACATCTTCCACTGTGGCGACGACGGCGTTGCCCATGCCCTGTGCGCGCGCGCCGACCCCGATAGAGAGAAATTCGTTGCTGTATTTTTGGGCAAAAATTTTGTTATCAACGCCAAAAATTATGATTGCGATAGCGAAAATTTGTATCAATAATTTCATGCAAATTGAGTTTTCATTTTCTAACGAAGACTTCCGTTTCTAAGTGTGTGTTTTTTTGTCCGGGCGCTGCCATTTTTAACTGACCTCTACCTCTTCCAGTATCTGCTCCCGCTTATCGCGATTGATGGCAATACTTGCATTTAGCTCGAAACCAATGAGTAACACTAAAGAGTTTAATTGTATCCAGATCATGGTGACGATGATGGTACCAAAGCTGCCGTATAATTTGTTGTATTGACCGAAATTATCCACGTAAAAACCAAAAGCCAGGGAGGTCGAAATAGATAAGATGGTGGCCAGCGTAGCACCGGGCGAAAACATCTTAAACTTGCGCCGCGTCGGGATGCCGTAGCGATAGATGATCGAAATCACCGTGTAAAAGAGCAAAAGAATAATGATCCAGCGCATCAGCCAGATGATCCATCCGGTTGCCTGGTCCAGTTCGATCCACTGCGAAAGGCTGCTCATGAGCGAATTGCCCAGAATGATGAGTACGACCGACGCGATCAGCAGGAAGCCCAGTTGGAAGGTTAAAACAATGGCAATCAGTCGCTTGCGAAGCTCCGTTCGTTGCTTGAAGGTGCGTTTGTACGATTTTTCAAAGCCGTGCATCATGGTCAGCATACCGTTGGAGGCGAACAAAATTGCCAGAAAGAAGCCTAGCGACAGCAGCCCGACCCGGGGGTTGGTGGTCAGGTCTTCGATAAAATCGGCAATGACAACGCCGGTGTCGCCGGGCATAAGCTGTTGGATTTCATTTTTCAATACATCGTCAAACTGCTCGTCAATGGTATTCGGAAAAACAATTTGCAGAAGATACCTGCGAACGTAGGGCAGCAGCGTAAATAATGACATGAGCGACGGAAAGATGGATAAAAAAAAGCTGTACGCCATGGAATTGGCGCGGATGAATAACTCCGTGCTTTTCGTTTCCTTTATCAGAAAAAGTAGAATATCGTAAATTGAAATGCCCAGGAAACCCGGCAGCGAGCGTCGTTTCGTGAAGATGAGCAGGCGACGAACGATGGGACGGGTCAGGATATAGTCCCGAACGACCTGAGGGTCGGGGAGCTTAAATCGCCATTTTTTTCTGTCCTTATTATTTCGCTTGTTCTTACTCAAAATGCGGTCTCAGTTTTTTCAGTAAAAATTCAGGCGCGGGAATCGTTTTGCCGGTTTCGTAATTTACAAAGCACAATTTAACACTTCCGCCATTGATAAGCTTACTTTTTTCGTTAAAAATCTCCATGTGAAATTTGATGAACTTATCGGGCAGTTCGCGCAGCGCGGTGCGGATGGTGAGCAGTTCGTCGTAAAAAGCCGGACGAATGTATCGCACTTCCAGATGCACTACCGGCATGCCGATGCCGTGTTCTTCCTCCATTTCGCGGTAGGTCAGCCCCAGGGAGCGCAACATTTCTACTCGCCCGATCTCGTAATACTGCGCGTAATTGCCATAATACAGATACTTCATCTGATCGGTTTCGCCGTAGCGAACGCGCTTTTGAACGTCGAAACTGTACATATTCGATTGTGTGCTGATTTTGTTGATTTAAATTCCCAAGCGTAAATTTACAGTATTTACAGCAATACAACCGGCAGAAATCGTACGAATCAGGAAGTTCGAGAGCTCCGCAAATGGGTATTGGGGTTTGGTCTGCTATTGAAATCTTATTTTTGCGATACCTGCCGCAATTGATCTATCGGGATTGCAGCATAATTGGTAAAACTTTTGTAATTTTAATGTTTTGATTGATCAACCAAAACCATTTGCAAGCGCTATGAGAATATGGCTACCTTCCTTCGCATTGTTTTTGATGGTGCTTTCGTCCTGTATCACGCAGGATAAGTACCAGGAACTGGAATCCCAGAATAAGTACTTCCGGTCGCAAATGCAAAATATTGATTCGCTGCAGTACGAATACCAGTCGCTGAATGAGCGTTATGGTCAAAACGAAGCCTTGCTGCGTTCTACCACTCAGGAACTGGAACAGATGGCGGTGGCCAATCGAAGCCTGAATCAGAGCTATCAGGATCTGGTAAATCGCTACAATCAGTTGGTAGAGCAAAGTAAAAATGTGCTGTCCACTTCTTCTTACGAAAAACTTGGTTTGCAGGAACAACTCTCCGCTCAGCAATCTGAACTCGACCGCCGCGCGCGCGAGCTGGCTGTCATGGAGTATGAAATGAGCCAGCGAGAAGCACGACTCAATGCGATGGAGTATAATTACAACAACCTGGAAGGCAACCTCGCAGAACGCAATCAGCGCATCATGGAACTGGAGTCCATGCTGGCCAGCAACCAGTCCACCATCAAAAACTTGCGCACATCGGTGGATGATGCGCTGCGGAACTTCGACGTAGGCGACCTGACCGTAGAGGAGCGCGATGGCAAATTGTATGTTTCGTTGAGCCAGGAGTTGCTCTTCCGGAGCGGGAGTGACAATATTGACGCGAAAGGCAAGAGAGCGATCCAGCAATTGGCAGCCGTGCTAAAGCAAAACCCGGAAATCGACGTGACCGTGGAAGGGCATACCGACAACGTCGGCAGCGCTGCAACGAACTGGGACCTGAGCGTGCAGCGGGCAACTTCTGTCGTGAAAGTGCTGACTGCAAGCGGTGTTGATCCCGAGCGGATCACCGCTGCCGGGCGAGGGTTTTATGCTCCCGTGGCGACAAATTCAACCGCAGCGGGTAGAGCGCAGAATCGACGCACCGAGATCATTTTATCGCCTAATTTGGATCGCTTGTATCAGTTGATGGATGGAAATTGATGGTTGAAGATTAAAAATAAAATATTGTGACACTAAAAATAGAGATACCAGAAGGGTTGGAAATAGATGAACAAGAGGTACTTATGCTTATCGCAAGTCGCTTATACGAGAAGGGTAAACTCTCATTGGGTGAAGCTGCGGAGTTAGCAGGTTATTCCAAAGTAACGTTTATGGAGCTTCTGGGGGATTTTGGTGTTTCCATTTTTAATTATTCTCCCGAAGAGTTAGAACAAGATGCAGCCAATGCAAAAGGTTATTAGCAAAGTATTAAAACAAGCCGGTGAAGCCCGATGAAAAAAGGCATTCTACTTTTTGGTCTTTTCATTTTATTTGTCTCAAAGCTTATTGCCCAACATTGCGCAAGCGATGCTTACCTCCAACAGCGACTGCTGGCGAATGCGAACGTAGCCGGGCAACGTGCTGCTATCGAAAATTTTACCCGGCGCTGGATCGCTGAGCGCCAGAACAAGCTTCAGCGGCGCGAAGTAATTACCATCCCGGTGGTCTTTCACATAGTCTGGCGAACACCGGAGGAAAATATTTCCGATGCGCAAATCCAATCACAACTTGATGTTTTGAATACGGACTTTCGGGCGATGAACCTGGAAATCGCGGAGGTGCCGGCTATTTTTCGCTCCGCGATTGCGGATGCGGAAATTGAGTTTTGCCTGGCGCAAACGGATCCCGATGGCAATGCGACAACCGGCATCACGCGAACGCAGACGAACGTCGAGCAGATCGGCACGAAGTTTACCGATGGCAAGCGGGCTATTTGCTATACCGATCTGGGCGGGCAGGATGCCTGGAATACAGAACATTATCTCAATATCTGGATTGGAAAATCTGCTCCAACCTTTATCGGCGAAGCCAGTTACCCCGGCATGGATGTACCGGCGGAGGACGGCATCCGCATGGATTTCGCGCACATTGGCACGCTGGGCACGGTGTCGCCGCCTTATGATCTCGGGCGCACGCTCACGCACGAAGTGGGGCATTATCTGAATGTGCAACACCCCTGGGGTACGGGCCTGGACAATCCCGATTGCAGCAAAGACGATGAAGTCGGCGATACGCCTCGCCAGTCCACCACGTTCCGCAATGAGTGCCCGTTGCACCCGCAGGTGTTTTGCGGCACGGCGAGCATGTTTATGAATTTTATGAACTACACCGATGATGCCTGCATGGCAATGTTTACCAAAGGGCAAAAAGCGCGAATGCTGGCAACGCTGAATGGTCCGCGCGCCGGGCTGCTGGCTTCCACTGCCTGCCAACCACCGGTGAACAGTAGTATTGATGTGATTGCCAATAAAATTTCACGGATGCAAAATCCGGTGAATGAGCAAATCAGGTTAAAATTTGAGGAAAACATTACAAACTTCCAAATCCGACTGCTGAACATGCAGGGGCAACTACTCTTTACGGATCACTGGCAAAATTCGGATTTTTACACTAAAGATGTCCGTAACTTACCCAACGGATTTTATTTGCTCATTTTTCAAAATGAAAGCGCCATTTTTACCAAAAAACTCATCATAACTCATTAACATTGCCAGCAAAACTACACTCAAATGAAACAACACCTGATCCCCCGGAAACGCACCTGCCCGGCGTTACTTTTCCTGGTTTTGAGCCTTGCTGGTTGCGGTACATTCGGTGATTTGACGAAAGTCAACCTGAATGAACAGACGAAGCTAATTGAAATGGCAAAAAGCCCGTGCCAGGGGCGATGTCCGGTTTTCCGCCTAACTATTTACGAAGGGGGCATTGCGAGTTTTGATGGGGAACGATACACCGAACGCGTCGGTTTGTGGGTCAAAAAACTGGAAAAAGAAACCTACGAGGATATTTTGCGCAAATTTCGCGTAGCAAATCTGTGGCAATTCAAGGATGTATATCGAGGTGAATATTTTGGTGCACCAACGGTTTCCATTACTTATCATGAAGAAGGGGATGTAAAAACCATCATCGGTAAAGACGGACGTCCGTATCAGGTGTTGGAACTCGAGGCTTTACTGGATGATCTCGGGCGCTCTTCCGGCTGGCAAAAAGTAGGTGGTGAATCAGATAACTACGGCTTGCCGCCCAATTACATCGCCCATGAACTGATCGTGCAGTTGCTGGACAGTCGCGATGGCAATGTGTGGGTTCGCCAATACCGCCGTCAGGAGATGGAAGTGCTGGAGCGCATTTCGCCGAGCGGCAACTACTGGCGCGTTCGCTACAATCCGGGCATCATGGCACCGGAAGAAATGCTCCGGCTGGTGCGTAGCGACCGGGAGGTGATCGGCGCAGAATTCAACAAAAAGCTGGAAATGCGCGGCAGGTGATCAGATGCCGAGCAGCAGCGTGACGAACAGTGCAAGTGTTAGTACAATAACAAGGGCGAAGACGACGTAGAAGTAAAGTTGATTCGCCGGTTCTGAGCGGGCGGTCACGATTTTGTACGACACCTCATCCAGTACCGTATCGCTCTCGCCAAAGTCGATTTCTACGCGGTCGGGCGTGATTTCGGTTGGATTGATATCCTGCAGAATCTCCATCGCCCGGGGTACATGGCTTTCATTCACCAGCACGCGAATGCCGCCGACGGTAATCGACAGCAAGGGATCGATGCCCACGGTATTTTCTTCGGCTGCATTAAACGGGATGCCCGCTTCTTTGAGCCGGATTTTGAAAATCAGGAAGTTGGGATCAGTTGCGAAGTTAAACGTCGCTACGGTGACCAACCGGTTGCTCATTTTATTCCATTATTTTGCAACGAAAGATACGCATTCTACTTCAATAAATTAGAGAGCTTTCCTATCTTTCCGAAAATGTTTGAAGTAATGATGAAACTTAAGCTGCTTTTTACCATCTCTATTTTGGCAACGACCGTGTTTTTCTCCTGTCAGCAAGCTGAAAAGTCTATGAATGATAGTTCCTACGATGAATACCCGGTTTACGAAGGGGAAGATTTGGGTCTGACCTACACGTCGGAACAATCGACCTTCAAGCTTTGGTCGCCTCCGGCGGAGGAAGTGCGCCTGCATTTGTACGAGGCAGGCATTGGCGGCGAACCGCTGGAAACGTTAGCGATGGAGCGTGGCGAGCAGGGCGTTTGGATAGCAAATTTTAAAGAAGATTTAAAAGGAAAGTTTTACGCTTTTCAGGTCAAAATAAACGGCGAGTGGCAAAATGAAGTGCCCGATCCGTATGTGAAAGCCGTTGGCGTGAATGGCAATCGCGGCATGGTGATCGATCTGGATGAAACCGACCCGGAAGGCTGGGCAAACGATCAGCGCCCGCCGCTGGCGAGTCCGACCGATGTGATTATTTACGAAATTCACTTCCGCGATATTTCAGTTGCGGAGAATTCCGGTATTAAAAACAAAGGCAAATTTCTGGGTCTGACCGAAACCGGCACGAAGTCGCCCGCAGGCGAAAGCACAGGCTTGGATCATATCAAGGAAATGGGCGTGACACACGTGCATATTCTGCCGTCGTTTGATTTTAAAACCATTGACGAAACCAAGCTGGAAGAAAATAACTACAATTGGGGCTACGACCCCAAAAACTACAATGTGCCCGAAGGCAGCTACTCGACTGATCCGTACGATGGAGCGGTGCGCATTCGCGAGTTTAAGCAAATGGTGAAAGCCTTGCACGACAGTGGTATCCGTGTGGTGCTGGATGTGGTTTACAATCATACCGGCGATACCGAAGCATCTATTTTCAACCAGTTGGTGCCGGGCTACTACTACAGACAGCGCGAAGACGGCAGCTTTTCCGATGCATCGGCTTGTGGCAACGAGACCGCCAGCGAGCGCCCGATGATGCGCAAGTTCATCATCGAATCGGTGAAATATTGGGTGAATGAATATCATATTGACGGCTTTCGCTTTGACCTGATGGGTATTCACGATAAGGAAACCATGAACCAGGTGAGCGCAGCGGTGCAGGCAATCGATCCGAGTATCATCGTGTACGGCGAAGGTTGGACGGCAAGCGATTCTCCGCTGCCAGTGGATCAAATGGCACTGAAAGCTACAACCTATGAACTCAACAATATCGCCGCTTTCAGCGACGATATTCGCGATGCGATCAAAGGGCACGTGTTTACCCATGAGGATAAAGGTTTTGTGAGTGGCAAGCCAGGTCTGGAGGAAAGCATCAAATTCGGCGTAGTCGCATCCACCGAGCATCCGCAGATCGATTATGATACGATCAATTACTCTACTGCGCCCTGGGCGAAACATCCGACGCAGACCGTGACATACGTTTCCTGCCACGATAACCACACGCTCTGGGATCGACTCGCCATCTCAGCAGCAGAAGCCAGTGAAGCCGACCGCATCAAGATGCACAAGCTCGCCGCTACCATTGTGCTGACTTCGCAGGGTATGATCTTCCTGCATGCCGGCTCGGAAATGCTGCGCACGAAGAACGGCGTGGAAAATTCATTCGACTCGCCAGATAGCATCAACCAAATGGATTGGTCGCGCAAGACGAAGTACAAAGGCATGGTTGAATACTTTAAAGGATTGATCGCTTTGCGCAAAAATCATCCGGCATTCCGCATGACGACGACCGAGCAACTGCAAAAACACCTGCGGTTTCTGGAATTCAAGCATCCCGAAAATTTTGTAGGATACATCATTTCAGATAATGCCAATGGCGATGCATGGAAGGAAATTTTGGTTATCTTTAATGGTAATCCTCATCAACGCGAGCTATACCTGCCCGAGGGCGAATGGTCGGTCGTGCTGGACGGGGAGCAGATCAATGAAGCTGGTATTCGCAGCGAACTGGGCGGCGAAGAAGAGGCGCCCATTATGATACCGGCTATTTCGGCGATGATCTTTTTTCAAGAATAAAACTTGCAATACTTATGTCTAAACTGTCGAAAGGGTTTTGTATCGCGGGAAGCCTGTTGTTACTCGTCATGGCAGGTTTTCATGGCAGCGGTTACAGCTACATCGATCAGACTATTTCAGCATCGAATGCGCCAGGTTTCTTGAAGCAAATCGTCCCGGCTTTGTTTGTGCACCCATCTATACATTTACTTGGTTTGACGGCTTTTGGCGTTTTACCGATTTTTCAGTCGAACGGCGCACGCGGCGTGCTGGTCATCCTGACTATTCTCGTGTTAGTGGATGCTACGCTAGCTTTTAGCTTGGGAGGCATGTTGCCTGGCGCATTGTTATCTATTGCTGCTATTTGTTTTGGTTTTGCGGGCTGGAAACGTTAGCCGTCAAATTCGTTTGCTGAGCATCATTTAAATCCTTCCTTTAATGGGGAGCAATAGGTTGTTTTTACCCAATGTGCAATACTCTGCAAATTGCATCGCCTTTATTGTTGAATTAGAGGTTAAAAATTAGTTGGTATGAAAAAGCTTTGGAAACTCATGTGCGCTATGTGCCTAGT
>CAZFBU010000093.1:0-17608 GCA_964517175.1 uncultured Saprospiraceae bacterium | reverse complement strand
TTTAATCCTTTATAAACGGATAATCCTTCTGCATATAGTTATCGGTGTACAACTCCGACGGATCCGGGAAGTTGGATTCTTCGGCAAATTGCACCGCGTCCTTAATCTCCTGTTTGATTTTGTTATCGATCTCATTGATCTCCTCCTCTGTAGCTAACGCATGCTCCAGAATGGTGCGCTTGGTCACCTTGACCGGGTCTTTGCCCTTGTATTCGTTTAGTTCCTCTTTGGTGCGGTAGTTCGCCGGGTCGGATACGGAGTGCCCTTTGTAGCGGTACGTCTTGATTTCCAGAAAGTAAGGTCCTTTGCCGCTTCGGATGTGCTCGGCGGCTTTTTTTATCGCTTCGTACACCGCTTCCGGACTCATGCCATCCACCTGCTCGCTCGGCATATCGTACGCCAGTCCAAATTTGTACACATCCTTCACATTGCTCGTGCGCTCCACGGATGTGCCCATCGCATAACCATTGTTTTCACAAACATACAGCACCGGCAGCTTCCAGGTCATCGCCATGTTGAACGATTCGTGCAAGGCGCCCTGCCGCGCCGCGCCGTCGCCAAACATCGTCACGCAAAGATTATCCGTGCCTTTATATTGCTCGGCCAATGCGATGCCTGTTCCAATCGGAATTTGCGCACCGACGATACCATTCCCGCCGAAATAGCGGTTTTCCTTCGAGAAGAAGTGCATGGAACCCCCTTTACCCTTCACAATACCGGTTTCCTTACCATACAATTCCGCCATTGCCGCTTTCGTACTTACACCGCGACCAATCGCCGTACCGTGCTGCCGATAGCCCGTTACGATGCAATCGCCTTCCTGGAGCGCCGCTTCCATGCCCGCTGCTACGGCTTCCTGCCCGATGTAAACGTGCAAAAAACCTCTGATCTTCTGTGTTCCGTAGGCTTGTAAGGCGCTTTCTTCGAAGCGACGAATGCGCAACATCCGTTCGTACCATTCCAAATATTGCTCTTTGCTGTACGAAGGCTTTTGTTTGCTCGATTTACTTTGCTTTTTTTCTGCAACCATGCTGAAAAGATATTTGTCGGTTATTGCGAATTTTCGCTAAAATTTTGAGTATTCGCCATGTAAGATACTGCAAATTCGCGGCAGCCAAAAATGATTTTGCCAAAATTTGGATTATCTGAAGTTTGAACACGCATGTACCGCAGCTTGTTTGCAACGAAGCCTGAAGAAAGGTTTTTTTTCGAGTTTCCGAAGTGAATTGTCAGCAAAATCGCGCCATTTGATATCTTTGCCGAATTATCGGGCAGTGTGCCTGTCTTAATCATTGCGAAACGCTACGACCATGAAAATCAAACGCATCAAGTTCTGGAAAGCAGACCTGGAACTGACAAAACCCTACACGATTGCCATGAAAACGGTGGACGCCTGCGAGAATGTTTTCCTGTACCTTGAGTTGGAAAATGGCACGTATGGCATCGGCAATGGCGCCCCCTCCGAATTTGTCACCGGCGAAGATATTACCGCCTCTATGGACGCACTGGAAGAACACGCGGAAAGCTTACTCTCCGGCCAGGATGTCCGTCACTACGCCGGCATCATTCGCTCGGCCGAAGCGCTCATGGGCGACACCCCGGCGGCGATGGCCGCCACTGATATTGCCTTGTACGATGCCGTTGCCAAACTGGCGGAAAAACCACTGGTAGAGATGCTCGGCAAGAAACACGATGGATTTCCGACTTCGGTTACCATCGGCATCAAAAGCCTGGAAGAATCCCTGGCGGATGCGCGGGAGTTTGTTGCCAATGGCTTCAAAGTCATCAAGTTGAAAACGGGGCTGGACGTAGAAAAAGACATCGAGATTTTCAGCAAAATGCGCGAAGCGGTGGGCAAAGGCATTAAAATCCGCGTGGACGGCAACCAGGGCTATCAGGTGGAGGACCTGAAACGTTTTATTGACGGCACAAAAGAGCTGGATGTGGAATTTATCGAGCAGCCTTTCCCGGCAGAAAAGCTCGAAATGATGCAGGAAACGCCGAAGGACATTCGCCAGATGTGCGCGGCGGATGAAGACCTGCTCGACTGGAGCGATGCGGCGCTGCTTACCGCAAAAATCAATTACTACGGCATTTTCAACATCAAATTAATGAAGTGTGGCGGCGTTTATGGCGGTCTGCAAATTGCCGATATTGCGCAAAGCAAAAATATTGACCTGATGTGGGGCTGCAATGACGAAAGCATTGTCAGCATCACGGCGGCGCTGCACGCTGCCCTGGCTTGCGCAAACACCCGCTACATCGACCTCGATGGCAGTTTCGACATCGCGAAAGACCTGGTGACTGGTGGTTTTATCCTGAAAGATGGCTGGCTCTATCCCAATGACAAACCCGGACTCGGCGTGGAACTCATTGAAAGACCATAATTCAATAAACTTCAATGCAAAACGAAAAAGCAATCATTCTCACACACGGCATGCTCGATACGCCCCTCGCTAAAACCGCCCACGGCTTACTGCGCGGCACCGAGCGCTTTGATGTGCTTGCCGTCATTGATTACAAGCAAGCCGGAAAAGACGCCGGAGAAATACTGGACGACAAGAACCGCGGCGTCCCAATTTATGCTTCGGTAGAAGATTACTTCCTGCATTCCAAAGTACAACCCGAATGGTGCGTGGTGGGTGTGGCATTGCCCGGTGGTGTCCTGCCCGATGATTTCCGGGGCGAATTGAAAGATGCCATTCGGCACAAACTTTCTCTCGCCTGCGGTTTGCATACGTTCCTGAGTGATGATCCGGAATTTAGCCGATTAGCCGAGATGGAAGGTGTTCGCCTGCTCGATGTGCGAAAACCACGCCCCAGCAGCGAACTGAAGTTCTGGACGGGCGAAATTTACAACGTCAAAACGCCCCGCATTGCCGTGCTGGGCACCGATTGCGCCATTGGTAAACGCACCACCTGCCGCTTTTTGATGGAAATGTGCCAGAAAAACGACATCTACGCCGAGATGATCTACACCGGGCAAACCGGCTGGCTTCAGGGCTACAAACACGGCTTCATTTTCGACTCGACGGTCAACGACTTTATCGGGGGCGAAATGGAGCGCGCCGTGGTCGAGTGCGCCCGCGAATCCCAGCCCGACCTCATCCTCCTCGAAGGGCAATCCGCGCTGCGCAATCCGAGCGGTCCGTGTGGCGCAGAGTACCTGCTTTCCGCGAATGTAAAAGGCGTCATCCTGCACCATGCGCCGGGGCGCGAATTTTATGAAGGTACGGAAGAAATCGGCATCCACATTCCGCCGGTGGAAACAGAAATTGACCTGATTAAAGCCTACGGCTCGGAAGTCATTGCCGTCACGCTCAACGGCGAACACATGACGCTCGAAGCCCTGCAAAACTACCGCAATGCCTTGCAGGCAAAGCTTGGCATTCCCGTAGTGCTACCACTGGAAGAAGGCGTGGTGGGGCTGCTGCCGGTGATAAAAGAATTTATGGCAAAAAAGCTTTGACGCACATTTGAAACTCAACTTGCCGAAAATTCGTTATCTTTAGATTAAACCATTGCCGTTCAACGCATTGATATGCCAGAATCGAATTTTTTTAAAACCGTTGATATTCAAAATTTCAAATCCATCAAATCCATGCAATTGGATTGTGGTCGGATCAATTTGTTTATCGGCAAGCCGAATGTGGGGAAGTCGAATATTTTGGAAGCTTTGTCTTTGTTTTGTGCGCCGTATGTTGATACAAACAAACCTTTTCTTTCTCAATTCATTAGATACGAAAAAGTTAGAAATATTTTTTTTGATCAACTCAACGATTATTATGGTGTGGAAGTATCATCCAATATTGGAAATATCTACATATCTTATGACAAACACAAAGAAGAATATATCCTCTCACTTTCACAGGATAAATATTATCCCAAAGATGATAAATTCATTAATGAATTAATTTTAGGTGTCTTTTTTGACGAAGATGGAGCTATAATTAATCCTTTTGAAACTTCTTATAAATCATCTGTAAAAAGATACTCATTCAAAGACACAAATCTGAAAAAGGACTCTTCATTTACTTCCTTTTTTCTTCAGCCACCTCATGGTCGAAACATTCTTAAAATACTAGAATTAAGCTCAAAATTGAGAAAAAAAATCTCGAAACTCTTCGATGAATATGGATTAGAATTATTAGTCGATATACAGGGTAATAATATTTCTATTCAAAAAAGAATAGATGGAATATTTTACCAAATCCCTTACAACTTAACTGCTGACACTTTGAGACGGCTAATTTTCCACTATGCGGCAATCGAATCCAATAGAGATTCTATATTGATCTTCGAAGAACCAGAAAATCATTCTTTTCCCCCCTACATCCGCGACCTAGCCCAAACGATCATAGACGCAGAAACAAACCAGTTTTTCATTACGACCCATAGCCCGTATTTGTTTAACACGATTGTAGAAAACTGTCCGCCCGATGAACTGGCAGTGTTCATCACTTATATGGAAAACTACGAAACCAAGGTCAAAAAACTGACCGATGAGGAACTCGCAGAATTGTCCAATTATGGCGTAGATATTTTCTTCAATCTAAACTGGTTTGTACATGGAGAAATGGATTCAGCTACTTCCTGAATGCTACGCGGATACGCTTTTGATTGAAATGCTTGGCTACAAATACCCAAACCATCAAAATAGCATCAATGAAGTTGCGAATGTGATGCTTCACAAAGGTTATAAAAATCAACTCGCCATCGGCATCATTGACGAAGATAAAAGACAACCGAAGTATTTTTCGGAATTCGAAACCATTGCCAGCGCTGACCGTTTAGCCTTGAAAAAGCATCCGGATAAGCGCCATTTTCTTATCATTCTTTCTCCGGCATTTGAAAAATTTATCGCATTCGCGGCAGAAGCAGTTGAAATAAGTTTAGGAGACTATGGATTTGGCAAAGAGAAATATTTTAAAAGCATTTGTAAAAGCCAGCAAGTGGCATCCAATCAGGAAGTCAAGCAGCTACTAAATACCATCCATCAAAAGAAATCACCGCCAACCGAGCAAATCAAAATCTGGATCGAAAAAATCAACAATAAAGAATTTTGAAAACCTACGCCCTACACGAAGTCAACGAATACATCCGTCGCACGCTGGCGCTCAACCTGCCGGAAGCACTGTGGGTGCGTTGCGAGATCGCGCAGGTGAATGAAGCGCGCGGACACTATTTCATTGAGCTGGTGCAAAAAGCGGAAGATGCGGATGAGATCATCGCGCAGGCTTCGGCGGTGATCTGGCAGCGGAGTTTTCGGCAGTTGCGCAGCAAACTGGGGTTGCTCATTCACGACTTGCTGCGGGATGGCATGGAAATCCAACTCAAAGCACGCATCGAATTCAATGAGCGTTACGGCTTGAAATTCATCGTCGAAGACATTGACCCGGCTTACACCCTCGGCAAGATCGAAATGCGCCGACGCCAGACGATTGAGGTGTTGCACCAGGCGAATTTGATCGAGCAGAATGCTCGCCTGCCCCTGCCGATGGTCTTGCAACGCATTGCCATTATCAGCTCGGAACGGGCGGCAGGCTATCGCGATTTTGTCAAACACATACAGGAAAACCCTTACGGGTATCGATTTAATTTACAGCTATTTACCAGTGCCATGCAGGGCGAGTTGGTCGAGCAGGAAATGCGGAAACGCATGCGCGAAATTGAGCAACGGCAGGAGGAGTTCGACTGCGTGGTCATCATTCGCGGCGGTGGCGCGCGCCTGGATCTGGCGGCTTTCGACAGCCTGCCGATCTGCAAGGAGATTGCCCGATTCAACCTTCCCGTGCTGACAGGTATCGGGCACGATGTGGACGAAACCGTGCTGGATATCGTCGCGCATCAGTCCTTAAAAACGCCGACCGCTGTGGCGGATTTTATCATCAACCGGAATTTGCTGTTTGAAAATGCCCTTGCGAATTATTCCGGAAGGATTCAAATTTACAGCCAGCAGTCCGTTCAAAATCAGCGGATTGTATTGCAGAATTCTCAGCAAAAATTAACAACGAATGCCCGGCAGCATCTGCGCGAAGAAGCCCGCATGCTGGATTACATCCAACAGGAAGTTCCTAAAATTGCCACTTATCAACTTAGAACTGCCCATCAGACTTTGCAACAACTCGAAAAAGTGACCACACTGCTGAGCCTGGAAGCTACGTTGAAAAGGGGTTTCACGCTCACTTCACAGGATGGGCAAGTTTTGAAGAGCAGCAAAGACGTACAGCCCGGAGTGCTCACGACGCGCTTCGCCGATGGCAAAACCAAAAGTAAAGTAGATTGACATGAAGAATTTGACGTACGAAAAAGCGCTGGCAGAATTGCAAACGATCGTTAATGCCCTGGAAAACGGCGAAACCAGTATTGATGAGCTTGCCACGAAAGTAGAACGAGCCGCCGAGCTTATTCAGTTTTGCCAGGAAAAACTTCGCCAGACCGACGAAAAAATCAGTACTTTGTTCAATGAAGATTAGCGCAAAAGCCAGATCAGAATGAGGCTGCGAGTGGTCCAGGCTATCGTGCGTATCCAGTTGGAACGCACCAACCACTGGTGCAGTTTTTCCTGAAATGCGCTGGAAAGCCGCCCGTGCAGCGGAACCTGAATCAAAAAAGTGGAAAGCCAGATGATGCTCAAGAGCGCGATATTCACCCAGTGCCAGGGATTACTCAAATCCTGAAAAAGAATAAAAATTCCCGTTCCAAGTTCGGCGATCATTTGCGGTCCGACCACCCAGGTGGTGAGTTGGGTATGTGCCTGTTCGTAGCTGCGGAAGCTTTCGACACCGACCTTCGCCATGAGCGGATAGTGTACAATTTGCACAAACCAGATCACGCCAGTCATGTAAAAAGTCAGAAAAACGTGCGCGAGAAACATCCAATCCATCGTATGCTGTAAAGATTATAAAGCCAACAAAAACTGCATGGTATCCACGCCATCGGCATAGTCCCAAAGTTCGGGGCGTTGCGCCTTTCCAAATGACAAGGTATTGTATTTCAATACTTTGTCGCGAGCTACAACGCACTGAATTTCTTCTGCTCTTGCCGCAATTTCTGCCTCCATCTGCTCCAGGTTATCGTAGTACTCGTAGTGCAGTCCGGCAATGCGGGATTGCAGGGACGGATTTTCCGTCAGAATGATGCAGCCGTTTGCCAGGTGCGTCGTTCTGTTGAGAATGTAGAGCGCATAGTTGTAGTCGAAGTTGTTTTTGTACTTCGTGTTCAGAACGATCTCCCGATGCTCGTGCAAAGCTTCCAGCAATGGCGTAAAATCATATTGCCGGGGCACATATATTTTCGACACATTTCGACATCCTAAGCCGAAATATTGAAACACATCTTCACCCAATCGTTGGAGTTCCTCCTCGCTTTCATCGCCCGTGAGCACGGCAACCGCATTGCGATTTTTGCGAATGATATGGGGCACTTTCCCGAAATAAGCTTCGAAGTAACGGGCAGAATTATTGCTGCCGGTGGCAATCACCGCGTCGAAGTCCCGCAAATTTAACACGACATCAAAGTACGCCTGCGACCGCTCGTCAAAACGTGCCAGCAATTGCAGCAAGTACGGCAGCAGGTATTGATCCTTATCGGAAAGCTTGATCTGCGCGCGATGCCCGGCCGCGAAAACGCATAGCACATCGTGAAAGCCGACGAGCGGAATATTTCCCGCCAGCACCAGTCCTACTTTTTGGGGTTGAATGTTGTCATCCAGGTGATAGGGTGTCAACCATTGTTCCAACTTCTCCGCATCCAGGAAATACGCCGCGATCGCTTGTACGGCCTGCTTTTGGTTTTCAATCGTAAACCATTGATTATGATAATGTGAGCGATGCATTAGGGCATGGAGAAATTCATCTTCGCCTTGCAAATGTGCTCCCAGTTTCACCAGCGCATCCATCCGTTCTGCCAGTGTCATTAATTCGTGTGTTGCCATCCTTTTTCATTCTTATCCAACGATTCGCGCCGTTGCTCAATATAGCCACGCCAGGCATCCAGCGCAAGTTGAAAATCCTGCGGCAAGTCCGATTCAAAATACATATCCTCGCCGGTTTTTGGATGTAAAAAACCCAGCGATTTGGCGTGCAGCGCGTGCCGTGGCAATAGCGTGAAACAATTTTCTACAAACAATTTATACTTGGAAAAAACCGTACCTTTCACGATGCGATCGCCGCCGTAGCGTTCATCGCTGAAAAGCGGATGCCCCAGATGCTGCATGTGCACGCGAATCTGATGCGTGCGTCCGGTCTCCAGGTTGCATTGCACCAGGCTCACATAGTAAAGTCGCTCCAGCACTTTGTAATGCGTCACCGCCCACTTGCCGGCTTCCCCTTCCGGAAAAACGGTGAACAAATGCCGGTGGCGAGGGTGCCTGCCCACATTGCCGTGTATCGTGCCCTGGTCTGCCTCCGGCTCGCCCCAAACCAACGCGTAGTAAGTGCGCTCGATTGTATGATGAAAAAATTGCTTCGCCAGATGGGTCATCGCGTACTCATTCTTCGCTACGACCAGCAACCCCGAGGTGTTCTTATCAATTCGGTGCACCAGCCCCAGCCGATCCTGATAATTGCCTTCCATCACCGGCAAGTCTTTACCAAAATGATAAGCGAGTGCGTTCACCAAAGTGCCCCGGAAATGCCCGATTCCCGGATGCACCACCATGCCGGCGGGCTTGTGAACAATCATCAGATCATCGTCTTCGTAGCGAATATCCAGCGGAATATTTTGCTGAACAACGCCTTTGCCCTGGTCCGGCGGACGGGGTATAATGACCGAAATGCGCTGCCCGGGTTTTACTTTAAAATTGGGTTTGATCTCCTTCTCATCCACTAAAATCGAACCGGCTTTGATGGCATTTTGAATGCGATTTCGGGTAGCCCTTTCAATTCGATCCATTAAAAATTTGTCGATCCGAATGGGCTTTTGCTTTGGATCTACCTTTATTTCGTAACTATCCTGATAGTCATCCGAATAGTTGTCCTCTGATCTTTCATCTTCCTGCATGGTCGAGTTCCTTTTCCCGCTGGCGCAATGGGTTCAACGATAATTAGTAAAAATAATCAGGTTTTCTACTTCACAATGAACTTTTTTGCTTTTTTTGGTTGCCTATGTTAATGGATTAAAAAATTTCACTTTTCACCTACAAATGTAAAAACAATGCAAGATAAAATTGGTTTTGGTTCACTTTGCGTGCACGAAATGCACCGCAAAGAGACAACTGCACCGCACGTGTTACCGATTTATGCCACCTCTTCTTTTGCTTTTGAAACCGTGGATCAGGGAATTGACATCTTCCTGGGCAAGGAAAAAGGGCATGTTTACAGCCGCTACGCCAATCCGACGATTGATGCCGTTGCCGAAAAAATTGCCAAAATGGAAACGCACGGACTTGACATTGAAGCGAAAGCGATTATGTTCAGTTCGGGCATGTCGGCAATTTCTACGCTGGCAATGTCCGTTTTGAAAACGGGCGATAAAATTCTCACGCAGGGCAATCTCTACGGCGGCACGACGGAATTGTTCCTGAAAGTATTCCAACCGCTGGGCATTGAAACGATCCTGACCGACCTGAAAAATACCAATCAGGTGGAGGAAATGATCAAGCGTGATACGACGATCAAAATGCTCTACTTCGAAACGCCGGCAAACCCGACGATGGCTTGTGTCGATATGGAAGCGCTTGCGGATATTGCCAGCCGGCACAGTCGCGTTAGCGTGGTTGATAATACGTTCTGCACGCCTTATTTGCAACAGCCATTTCAGTTTGGGGTGGACTATATTGTGCATTCTACCACGAAATTCCTGAATGGTCATGGCAACTCCATCGCTGGTGTGCTCGTAGGTAAAGACCAGGAAATGATGGATGGGAAAATCTGGCAGACGATGAAACTCGCGGGTACAAATTGCAACGCCTGGGATGCCTGGCTGGTGCACAATGGCATGAAAACACTGGAATTGCGCATGGACCGTCACAGTCAGAACGCGATGCGCATCGCGCAATACCTGGAGAAAAATCCAAAAATTTCACGTGTGAATTACAATGGGCTTCTCTCCCACCCCGATCATGAATTGGCAAGCAAGCAAATGCGTGGCTTTGGCGGTATGCTGAGCTTTGAGTTGCGCGATGGTTTGCAAGCCGGGATCAACTTTATGAATAAGATCAAATTCTGCACGCTGGCGCCTACACTTGGCGATGTAGATACGCTTATTCTGCATCCTGCATCCATGTCGCACATCAATATTCCAAAGGAAGTTCGACTGGAAAATGGCATTACCGATGGCTTAGTGCGCCTGTCCGTAGGCATCGAAAATGTCGAGGATATTATTGCCGATCTGGATCAGGCACTTTCCTAAAACAAAAAAGGTCAAGCCGATATCGGCTTGACCTGTACGAATAATTATAATCCCATGAACATATCCAAATCTTGCGTGAAGTCTTTGCTCTTGCTCTTATCTTCTTTTCACTCGCCGACTTCAGTCTAAAAAGTGAGTCGCTCCACTCGAATCGCGGAGCGACTTACTACTAACAAATTTATAATCCCATGAACATATCCTCAATTTTGAAATTCGGTTCTTTTGACCGAAAAAAAGCTCGCTACTACCATTTCCTTTCGCTCACAGTACAAATATTCACCTTTTTGCACACTAAGGCAAGGACAAAAAATAAGTTTTGTGAAAAAAAATGAAGCATTTAATTATTTAAAGCCCATAAAAAATAAGGTTTTACGGGAAATATTTGTGAAGGAAACTAGCTAAAAAAGGTTCAGGAAAGTCAAAAAAAAAAGCCGTCCCCGCCAAAAAAGCGGGACGACTCACTAGCAATGATTATAATTCCACGAATATGAATAAAGCAATAAATTCCTAATTCTTCAACGTATCTGCACTTCACAATATTATAAAAACACAGATACAGGACAAAATTTTTTCAACCGTATTTGTGACCGTAGCCGTCTTTTTATCGAACAACCTCAAATTTCTTGTTCACTACGCCCTTCGGTGTTATAACGCTCAAAACATAAATACCACTCTTCAGGTTGTTGACGCTGATTTGTGTTCTTCGCGCCAGCGTCTGACCAGAATCATAAATAACCTGACCGGTCAGATTGAAAATCTGTACCCGTTCAAACTCCTGCCCACCATTCAGATGCACATTAAGCAGGTCATGTGCCGGATTTGGCCATGCCTTTACCAGATTTTCTGTCAATGGCATATCTTCGATTTCGGCTTCACTCAGCGGTACAATTTGCAACTGGACACTACCGACATGAACGCTGAAGTTCTGCCCACCGCTGTTAGCGACTGTTGCCATGCCACCGCCCAGTTCAACGGTTAGACCTTCATCACCCGGGCGGAAGCCTGCGATATCTTCCACAACCACCAGGCGCAACTTACCAATTTTTCCAAAACCACTGGCAGAAACACCGCTGGTTCTGGTGAAGCCACCCTCGATCAGCCCTTTTTGATTATTGTGGCTCATGTACAAGGTAGGGGAATTGTAAGAAAACCAGCTCGGATCGGAAAAGTCCAATTCCACCGCTTCCGGCTTAAACAAGAACGGAATATACTCAAACGGGAAGGTGAAACCGTACAGGTCAATAACCGGTTCGTTTTCTGTACCCAGAACAATATCAAACTCAACTACATCACCCGGATTGGCGATGATATCACCTTCGAGTTGCAGATTATACTGGAAAAAAGGCGGTTGAACCGAGTTCAAGCCGTGCGTCAAACCATAGTATGCTCTGATGGCTGCGGTATCCAGCGCCGTGACGATGCTGTCGCCATCCGTATCGATATGCTTCAGGTTGACTTCGCCTGCCATTTCGTTATTCCAATCGTTGCCGGACTGACCATACCAGACCTCTGTCTCCGAATCCGAACGCGGAACGCCAACCTGCCCCATGCTGATGCCAATGGGCAACAAGTCTGCAATGTTAACAACGCCATCCATGTTCGTATCGCCTGGCCAAACGCAATCCACGACGCAGAATGATTCACCATTGGGGCTTTCGATATTCAGAATGTCAATCTCTACTTTGATAGACTTTCGGTATTTGCAATTACCAGCAGCATCCAATATGCAGTATGTTATCTCCAATTCATCCGTACCGGAGGTCACATTATTATTTGGTGTATAAATAATCAGATTTTTTCCTGTTATTCTTTGTCCCAAGATAGTGGTATCGCGCTGTCCTTCCAGTACAATCGTTCTTCCCAGATTACCCTGATCTTCCACTTTGTACATAAAATTATCAATTGGCACATTATTGCCGATCACCAGCGGAGTAAGCTTGGGCGTGCGCATGAAGAATTTGGTGCCGGAAGGCTCAAAATTACTTACGTAAACGTAAATCGTTGCGGTTTCATCGGCAGCTCCGCAGCCCGGTGCATTCGCGGAATATGTAAACCAGTCAACGCCGGTGAATCCGGCATTCGGCTGATAAACAACGATTCCGTCGTCAGAGGCTTCCACTGTACCGGAATGTGGCTGCGACTGAATCGTAAAACAGCCGGAATCCGCGCCGTAAAGGTCGTTTGCCAGGGCATCCACCTCCACAATCTCCCCGGGAGCCGTGTAAGCTTCATCATCGAATGCCATTATATTATCTTCCGCATCGATAACAACCACTTCTACAACTTTTGACGTATTTCCATTCTGGAATTGCAGATAATCTTTTCCGGTGAATTCTTGATTCGGGACATACATCGGCGCATCGGCGCTCACGTCGTACGTGCCATTAGCCGGGTTGTTCGTCAGTTGGAAATCATTGGGTATCAGTACAACCTGTGCAATATTTTTCTTGGTAAAAATTTGTAGCGTATCACCGTAGTTGGTATCATCCCCCAACACTTGAATAGTAACCGTCCCGTTATCACAAAGTCCCGCGCCGTTGCATACGACGTAATTAAGGTACGCAATTCCTTCAAAGTCCGCATCGGGCGTAAACGATATTGTGTTGCCCCCCGGTACAAAAGAAGCCGTACCGTGGTTGGTCAGCGAGATAGCGGTCAGCTCCAGCAAGCCGTTGCTGCTTTCGTCGTTGGTCAACACCGGAATGGAAACCGTATTGTTTTCAGCGCTGAACGTGTAGTCGTGATTGGCGGTAATACTGGATTCGGAAACATTTACCGTGTAGTCAGAGAAACGGAGGCAAAAAGAACAGCCTTCGTAAAATTGAATTCTAAAAGCATCTGTGCCGATAAAAGATGCGAGTGGTGTATAAATGACCTCGTATTGGCTAGCCGAAATTTTTCTCAGCTCCACGCCGCCGTTAGCGGGAGGCGTAGCGATAAAAGGTGCCAGGTTGGATGGTTCTGAGAGCGCATTGATGGTATCTCGTATTTCCTGTCCCTGTGATGTTTCCAGGACGGGATAGTACCGCTGTCCCCAAGCCGAAACCGAGACGGCCAGTAAAACGAGTAAGAAAAAGTGCTTTCGTAAAGATACATTCATGGTTCGTGGATTTTGTTCATTGCTATATATAAATCGTGGTAATCATCTTCATGGAACTTTTCTCATAGTCACAATTGTGAAAAAAACTTCCCTTCTTACATACAACTTACCTTCAAAGATCGTTCCAGTTTTTAGGAGCGATATACTTCTTGGAAAATTGCTTTTTCACCAATTGTGAAATTATTCTTATTCGTGTCGTATCTTTGGTTGCGAAAAAAAGATTCACATCGCTAAGATAAGAAAAATATCCTGAAATGCGCAATAGCAAATTGTATTCAATTTTAGAACAATTCGACAAATATGAGCAAAACCGATGCCGGAAATTTTTGCAATCGCCTTATTTTAATCGGGATGAGACGATTGTAGCCATTTTTGACGAACTGGTAGAGGCTATCAATAGCGAAAAAAATAAATGTATTGAAAAGGAATTTATCTGGGAAAAATTGAATTTGGGTACAGCATACGACGACGTTCGCTTTCGGAAGTACACCTCCGACCTGACCAAATTGATTGAGGATTTTCTCTGTCAGCAGGTTTATGAAAACAATCCGTTGCAGAAAGCCAATCACCTGATTGCAGCAGTGACAGAGAAGAAAATAGAGAAGCTTTATAACAGCACCATTCGCTTTGCCAGAAGGGTAAGTGAAAAATACCCGTATCGCTCCGCCGATTTTTACTATGAGAATTACGCTATCGAAAATAGCTATTATGATTTAGCTGATTACGAAACCCGGCGTGATACCAAATCCAATCACGAAGAGATTTCGACAAACCTCGACCACTTTTATCTGGCTGAAAAATTGCGAATTCTCTGCAGCGTGCTTAGCCGCCACAATGTTGCCTCTCACGAATACAATATCCTGATTGAAAACGAAATTGTCGATTTTGTCAAAAACAACCTGGAGCAGTTTGAGCGGGTGCCCCCCGTGATTGTCTATTTTCAAATCTATCAGGCTTTGAGCAATCCTGCTGACGAATCATACTATTTCCGGCTCAAGGATTTGCTCGACAAATTCGCGCTTTCCTTTCCGCTGGAGGAAGCAACGCAAATCTACACCTATGCGCAGAACTACTGCGTGCGAAAGATCAACAAAGGGAACCGGAAATTTATCGAGGAATTATTCGAATTGTACAAACTGCTGCTCGAACAAGAAATCATTGTGGTGGACAACGTGCTATCGCCCTGGTATTTCCGAAATATTACCACCGTTGCATTGCGCCTGGGCGAATACGAGTGGACAGAACAATTTTTAAATGATTACCAGCAATTTCTACCGGAGGGCTTCCGTCAAAATGCAGTGTCATACAACCTCGCTCAGGTTTATTTCTATCAGAAAAAGTACAACGAGGTGACTCGTCTTTTGCAGGAAGTTGATTTTGACGACTATACGTACAACCTTAACTCAAAAGCCATGCTGCTCGCCATTTATTACGAAACCGATGAAATCGAGCCGCTTTATTCGCTTTTTGAAAGTTTCCGGACATATCTAAACCGCCACAAAGACCTTCCCGCCTCCCGCAGGCAGCTTTACTCAAACCTTATAAAATACACCAAGAAGCTCACTAAAATCATGCCTGGCGATAAAGCCGCAATTGAAAAACTAAAAAAAGAATTGGAAGCAACCAAAAATGTAGCAAGCCACGGCTGGCTCATGGAAAAAATCACCGAACTGGAATAATTGCATTGAACACTGATTATTCATCAGCAATTAACAATTAACAATTATCAATCAACAATAATCAATCAACCAACTCCACTTCTATCCACACCGGCTGGTGATCGGAATTTTGAAACTGTTGATCGATGCCCTTCACCGTTTTTACGCGCACATTCGGCGAGATCAGGAAAAAGTCGATCAAGGTGATAAACGTTTCGCCCATGACGAAAGGGTCGGCGGCTTTGCGATTGGTCGGCACGGTCGGATCGTACACCCACTGCCAGTCTTCCGGCAGAAAATCCGGCTCGATGTTGTACTGAAAATAGTCTTCGCCCTGCCCCGGCATAAAGCCATCGTAGCGAAAGTAAGGCGGGCACTCGTTCCAGTCGCCCCCGGCGATCACGTAGTTCCCCTTTTCGTATTCCTTCGTCACCAATTCTTTGATGAATGCCATTTCCTGGCGCTTGAGGCTGCCGTCCGTGTCGTGCGCGGAATTGTGAATGTTCAACACCACGATTTCTTTGCCATTATCAACTTTAAAGCGATGCAGACCTACGCAGCGATCGAGCTGAAAAATGCGCGTCGGCCAGGCGAAGCTTCCGGGTAGTTGGTAGCGCGTAGCTTCAACCGGTTGATATGCCGAAAAAGTCACCAAGCCGCTATACGCCTTGCCATAAGCGCGCCAGGGCTCCAGCAGCGGCAGCGGCACACGGGACGCCTTGTAATTGGGTGCAAAAGTAGCTGCGTACGCAGGCATCTTCTGGCGAAGCGCCTCCAATTGATTGATAAAATAACTCCGCTTGGAATCAACATCCACCTCTTGCAGCAGGTAAAAATCAGATTGGGTATTGTTCACAAAATCGGTGATGCCATTGACATATTTTTCCACCAAATTCTGTGATGGTCGCACCATATTGCTCCCGGCAAACAAAAAGCCGCCATCATCGAAAAAGAAATCTGCCTCCGCACCTAAGCCCCCGTAGCCGATATTCCAGATCGTAAAGGTGAGCACACTATCTGTAATCAATTCACTTTCCGTATTCTGCTCGATTTTAATCGGCAATACCTCTTCCGGTTGATAATCGGTGATCGTGCCATGCACCAGCACTACCGCCACGTAAATGAAAATGATCGTCAGCAGGCTGAGAATAATGCGAATAATGGTGTTTTTCATAAACTGTTGTTATTTGTTGTTGGTTATTTGGTTTAAATTTTCAAAAACAACCTCAAAATCCCAGCACGTCCTGCATCGTAAAATTTCCCTGCTTCCCCACCATCCACTCGGCTGCCGTCAGCGCACCAAGCGCAAACCCCTCCCGCGAATGTGCCACGTGCGAGATCGTAATATCATCAATATCAGACTGATACCTGATCGTATGCGTTCCGGGCGCCGGATCGATACGTTTGGAAATGATTGCCAATTCCTCCGGTTTGTCGGTCTTCTGGTTCACCCAGGTTTGCTTGCGGTCGAGTTCAGCAAGGATGCCCTCCGCCAGCGTGATCGCCGTGCCACTGGGCGCATCCAGCTTTTGCGTGTGGTGCACTTCTTCCATTTGCACATCGTATTGCGGCTGTCCGTTCATCATTTTCGCCAAATAGCGATTCAAGGCAAAGAGCATGTTCACGCCGATGCTGAAATTCGTTGCGTGTAGAAATGCACTGCCGCTAGCCTCACAGATTTCGCGCATTTCCGACAGTCGCCCCAGCCAGCCCGTTGTACCCGAAACCACCGGCACGCCCGCTTCGAGGCAGGCTTTGATATTCGCAAACGCACTTTCCGGCTGCGTGAATTCAATTGCGACATCCGCCTGCCGCAAATTCGCCGCCGTCAAATCCGCCTGATTTTCTTTATCAATTTTTAAAACCACTTCATGCCCTTTGCCCAGTGCCAGTTTTTCAATGGTTTTGCCCATTTTACCGTATCCGATCAGCGCTATTTTCATTGAATATTTATCCGTTTTCAGTTATTAAAATGCCAACCCTTCAACTTTTCAACCCTTCAACCCTTCAACCTTCCAACCCTTCAACTTTTTCACTCCAAAATGTGACTTTTCCAAAATTTCCACGTCAAAAGAATAGATTAAAACAACAGCTCTCTCTTTTAATCTAAATGCAAATTTATACGAGAACTCTTTTGGCGAAGGTCGAAAGGGTTCTTTTTTGTTGCGCCAATCTCAGATTGGCGAGCCCGCGCCGGTTAAAACCAGCGCTACTTCCCCTCCACCAACTGCTTCAACTCCTGCAATTTCATCATACTCTCAATCGGCGTCATGATGTTCAAATCCAACTCCGCCAGCAGTTCCTTGATTTTCTCCACAGTTGGATCGCTAGCCTCGAAGATACTCAATTGCATCGGTTCGGGAATGCGCCTGGTATCCGGTCGCCTCGATTTCACCGCGCCCGGCTGCTCCGCGTTTTCAATGGATTTTTGCTCCAGTTGTTGCAAAATCTGCCCCGCGCGCTCCACGATCTGCTTCGGCATGCCCGCCATTTTCGC
>CAZFBU010000092.1:12512-17627 GCA_964517175.1 uncultured Saprospiraceae bacterium | reverse complement strand
CAGCTTTTATACGTAATCCCGGCAAAAAGTGTAATTTCAGAAACAAGTTTTGTAATTCAGTAGGTAAAGTTTTGTTTATTATTGTAAATTGTAGCTTGTAATCTGAAAACACAAACTTTTTCAACATACCCTTGTTGATAGTACATCGCTAAAATTTAGTTTGCTATGGCGACAGCAAATACAGAAAAAGAAATGTTGGAGAAAATGATGGCCAACACGGGCGAGCATCTCCGTGATATGTCGCACGAAAAACCAGTCATGTTAGTATTTTTGCGCCATTTTGGCTGTACGTTTTGCCGCGAAGCGCTTGCCGATATCGCCAAACGCCGCGACGACATTGAGGCTACGGGTACTCGAATTGTTTTTGTACACATGGCATCCGATGAACTTGCCGAGCGCTATTTCAATCGTTACAATCTCGAGGGCGTGACGCACATCAGCGACCCCAAATGCAACTATTATCAAGCTTTCGGACTAGTGAAAGGCAATCTCACACAATTATTTGGCTTGCAAACATTTATTCGGGGCTTTGAGTCCAGTGTTTTCGAGGGGCATGGCTTGGGGCCGTTGCTCGGTGATGGTTTCCAGATGCCGGGCATTTTCGTCATACAGGATGGTGAAATCAAAGAAAGCTTCATTCATAAGCTGGCTTCTGATCGTCCCAATTATATAGAATTAGCCAAATGCTGTGCTATTGCATAAAGCATGTTAAAAATATATTTTACCGCCAACGCCTTGAACTTTATTCGGGGCGTTTTCATTTTTACATAAGACGTAGCAACAGGCTGCAACTATAAAAATCTTCAAATCGACGAGTAAGTTATGATTGGATGGAAATTTTCGCAATACGTGCCCGGGATGGATGGCGAATCAACTTTCGATAAGTTGTTCAAAATTCTGCAGGAATTATTGATATACACCTCCGGCGATGTACAGGAAGCACTTTCCTGGCTGACCGAACTGGACAAAGAATACAACCTGACCAACGAGGACTATGGAATGGCTGATTTTATACAAGACCTGATTGATAAAGGATATATTCAGCAGGAAGATCAGCAATCGCCTCGATTCGTGCCTTCTTCAAAGCTGGAAATTGCAATGCGCCAAAAGGCATTGGAAGATGTATTCGGGCAGTTGAAAAAGTCAAAACGTGGCAATCACGATACCCGGCAGGGCGGTCGGGGTGATGAATTTACTGCCGACCTTCGTCCGTTTGAATTCGGCGATACCCTCGACAACCTCGCCGTAACCGAATCCCTGCGCAATGCCCAAATCAATCATGGCATCGATGATTTCAAACTCACTCAGGATGACCTGGAAGTGCGCGAAACCTACTACCAAAGCCAGATGAGCACGGTACTGATGATTGACATCTCGCACTCGATGATCCTGTACGGTGAAGACCGCATCACCCCGGCAAAGAAGGTAGCCATGGCGCTCGCCGAACTCATTACGACCCGCTACCCGAAGGATACACTGGATGTGCTGGTTTTTGGCGATGATGCCCGTCAGATCGAAATCAAGGATTTGCCGTATCTGGAAGTCGGACCTTACCATACGAATACCGTTGCCGGTCTGGAACTGGCGATGGACCTGCTGCGCCGCCGTAAGAATCCGAACAAGCAGATTTTTATGATTACCGATGGTAAGCCAACCTGTATCAAAAAAGGTAAGAAATATTACAAAAACAGCTTCGGACTGGATCGCAAGATCGTAAGCCGCACGCTGGGGCTGGCCACGCAGTGCCGCAAGTTGCAAATTCCGATCACGACCTTCATGATCGCGCGCGATCCATATCTGGTCAGTTTTGTCGATCAATTCACCCGCGCCAATAATGGCAAGGCGTTCTATAGCAGCCTCCAGGGCTTGGGCGAGTTCATTTTTATGGATTACAAAAACAATAAATCGAAAAGACACCGCTAAAACTTGCACCGCTATTTTATCATCTACAAACCATTTGGCTACCTCAGCCAATTCACCAGGGAAGTGCCTGAGCACCGAACACTGGCAGATTTGGGTGATTTTCCGGATGATGTTTATCCGGTCGGAAGACTGGACAAAGACAGCGAGGGTTTGCTCCTTATTACCAATGATAAAAAGCTGAACCACCGATTATTAAATCCGAAATTCCAACACCAGCGCACCTACCTGGCGCAAGTGGAAGGCATGCCAATAGCAGCGGCAATTCAACAATTAAACCAGGGTATAGACATTAATGTAAATGGGAAAACTCACCACACACTACCGGCGGACGTGCAACTGCTGGCAGCAGTGCCCGATGTCCCTGAGCGCGACCCGCCCATTCGCTTTCGCAAAAATGTACCGACCACCTGGCTGGAAATTTCATTGCACGAAGGCAAAAACCGGCAGGTGCGAAAAATGTGCGCCTCAGCAGGCTTTCCGGTGCTACGGCTGATTCGTGTCCGCATCGAAAATCTATCTTTGCCGGAAATTCAAGTTGGCGAGATTCGAGAAATTCGCGGCGAAAATTTATATGATTTGCTCGATATCAAAATCTAGCACGTTTTAGCATGTAAAAACTGGAAGATTTTATATCCGAATACTACGCATAACTATGCCGACGCCCCATTGCATAATACGTAATAAAAGCAAAACAAAACAGCGGTACGAAATAGGCATAATGAATGCTGCCAGTCATATCGGATACCTTGCCTTGCAGGGCTGTCAGCACCGCTCCGCCAAGTATCGCCATCACCAGAAAGGAACTACCCATTTTGGTGTCTGCACCCAACCCTCTTACCGAAAGACCATAGATCGTAGGATACATCAGCGACATGCAGGCGGAAATGCAGATCAGCGAGATGACGCCCACCATACCTCCTCCAAAAATAACGACACCACTCAACGCAATTGCAACAATCGCCAGGATACCCAACAACCGATGGGCGGCTATGAATTTCATCAGGTACGTCGATACAAAACGGAAAACTGTAAATAAAATCAGCGCAGCCAGGTAGTAGTTAGCCGCGCCGTCTTCGTTTAAATTCAACTCTGTCATCACGTAACGGATCGTAAAAGACCAAACGCCAATCTGAGCGCCGACGTAAAAAAATTGAGCGACCACGCCCCAGGTGTAGTTGGAATGGCTAAACAAACGCCTGACCGTTGGGCCAAAAGATATGTCCCGGCTCGTATCCAAAGCTCTCGGCATTTTGGTAAAGGCAATTAACAACGCAATCAGCAGCGTGACAAGCGCTACGCCTACATAAGGCCCCATCACCGCATTGAGTTCGGCGCGCTGAATGGCGAGTAATTGATCTGCTGCCATAGTAGTTCGTTCGGCATCACTCGCCTGGTTCAGGTTGGTCAGAATAAAATACTTACTCAATAATACCCCCGTAATCGAACCGATGGGATTAAAAGATTGGGCAAAATTCAGGCGGCGTACGCCAGTCTCTGGCGGGCCTAATTCATAAATGTAAGGATTCGCGGTTGTTTCTAAAATAGCCAATCCACCCGCGAGAATGTACAGCGCCGCCAGAAAATACCCATATACCATCGTCTGACTCGCCGGGTAAAATAATAATGAACCGAAAACAAATAGCCCTAAGCCTGCCAGGATGCCCGTTTTGTAGGTAAATCTTTTGATCAGAAGTGCCGAAGGCAGCGCCAGGCAGAAATAAGCGCCATAAAAAGCAATCTGTATCCAGGAGGTCTGGAAATCCGTCATGCTCATAATCTTCTTAAAAGCAGCCAGCAAGGTATCCGTCATATTATTGGATAAGCCCCACATGAAAAACAAAGAAGTAATCAGGGCTAGCGGCCACAATGGTGTTTTTTCTCGTTTCGTAGTCATTCGTTTATTGATTATGGATGGATATTGTATCGGTCCGGCGGCTAAAGCCGCCGATACACCATCTATGCCCGGCACCCGCTTTCCAAAGAAGGCGTGTGCTGATATTTGTAAGGTATAAAAAACTCACGATGCCCCAATGCTTCTGGTTTGGACGGCCGGCCCGAAGCTACCGCTACGACCAGTTGCAACAATTCCAGCGCAGATTCATCCAGCGTCTGTTCGCCAATCAAAATTCTACCGGCATCGAAATCCATATCATTCTCCATCTTTTTGTAAGTCCGGCTGTTGCCCGTCACTTTGATTAGCGGGGCTACCGGACTGCCAATCACCGAGCCGCGCCCGGTCACGAAAAGAATGATTTGGGCGCCGGTCGAGATCAAATCAATAATGCCCTCGCTGTCGTTTGGATTGGTATAGCCAAACTGCATAAAGTGCTCATCCGGAACGGAATCCAGCAGCCAGACGCCATTGGATTTTGGCTGCTCTGAAACCCGGATAACACCCTGAATGGGTCGCGTTCCGCTTTTGGCGTAAGCGCCCAGGCTTTTTTCTTCAATGGTCGATAACCCGCCCGCATAGTTACCTGGAGCGGTGGACCACTGCCGCACGTCTTTGCAATATTGCATGGCTTTGTCGTACGTCTCTCCGAGTTGCTGCCGGACTGCTTCATCTTTTCCACGACTTTGCAAAACTTCCTTCAGACTTATCAGTTCCACGACTTCTTCAAAAATAGCTGTGCCACCGGCATCCACCAGATAGTCGTACAAGCGCCCCACCACGGGATTCCCCGCCAGCCCGGAAGTCGCGTCGCTGCCGCCGCATTCGCTACCAATGGTCAGATCAGCCAGCCCCATTTCTACCCGAGGGACGGAAGCGATTTCCTGGCGAAAACGACGCACGATCTCCTTGCCTTTGTCGATGCTGCTGGTCGTTCCGCCATGATCCTGAATGAAATAACTCTCTGCTGGTCGCCCCGATTCCCGTACGACCTCGGCGATGCGTTTAGGTTGAGTATATTCACATCCCAAGCCCACGGCGAGCACCGCGCCTACATTCGGATGACGCGCTAAGGCCAACATGATTCGGATCGCATAAGCATTGTCGTAACAGCCCGGGAAGCCGATTACATGGGTATCTTCTTCGCCGTGCGCGATGGCGTGCGCCACAAAGCTCGCGCATTCTACCGTATATACGACCAAGACGAGGTTGCGTATGCCCTTGCAACCATCGGGTCTCAGGTATCCTTGCCAGGTTGCCTCCAAAAGGTTTTTATCGTTCGTCATAATTTTTTAATTTTT
>CAZFBU010000092.1:0-12412 GCA_964517175.1 uncultured Saprospiraceae bacterium | reverse complement strand
TGTAAATGTACCATCTGTCCTTTTTGAATCGCTTTGAATGCTCTGGCGATCACGATATTGTTTTTACGGATTTCTGCTCCCACGGGCAGATCCTCCAGCGCCATTTTATGCCCAAATTTAACCGATTCTATGCAATTCGTTTCCTTCAAATCGTACTCGCCGATGATTGCTACCGGTCCCTGCTCCAGGTCATCTAAGGCTGTTCCTACATTGTCCGCCCGATGTAAGACAAATAGCCGCTGTTTCATAACACACCATATTTTTTAAAGGCTTCGGTGGCACTCATACCCCCTTCGATCGCCTTGCGAACTACATTTTCTGCGCTTGCTTTTTGCAAAGCTTTTTCAATGACTTCCCTTTCATGCTCCTGCGGAATCACGATCACGCCATCCATATCGCCAAAGATCAGGTCGCCGGGATTAATCCAGGTGCCTTCCATTTCAATGGGGACGCGGTACGATTGTACATACGTGCGCACCCGGGAATCCTGCGCGAAGCGTCCGGTGCTGAATACCGGCCAGTTTTGCTCCAGCACCCTGGGCGTATCCCGATGCGGACCATGCACCACAGCGCCCACCGCGCCGCGCATACGAGCCGTGGCGGTCATGATCTCACCCCAAACTGCTGAACTTTGGCTGCCGGTGCAAACAAAAACTTCGCCTGCCTGAAGGTCATCAAGTGCTTCGGTCATATAACCAAAAGGCTTTTTTTGCTCGCCATATACATCACAAAATAAGACTGGCATGGCTCGCCCCGCTACCTTCATATCCAGCGTCATCGGCTGTATCTGGCGTGGAAGAAACTGATGGTATCGCCCCAGTTGATCCAAAATATCCCCCATCACCGGGGTATAAAGGCGCTGGCGCATTAGTTCAAATAATTCTTCATCTGTCGTGTACATCATTCATTTTTTTTGTTACACAGATTTTGCAAATCTTGGAGATTTACAAAATCTCATCCACTGATTTGATCTGACACCATTTTTAATCAATTCGAAAAGCATAAGCCGGCGCGTCTTTTCCGGTTATGGAAAAAGTCAGTACACCATTTTCAAAGCTGAAAGGAACCTCCGCACCGCGATCAATCGCTGTAATTTTATTCACTGCATCAAAGGGAACGCCGGAAATCTGAAGCTGACCGTCCGTTGGTTTTTCCAATGCTAAAAGATACACGGCATCCCCTTTCGACGTAAAACGCACGCGCTCGCCGCCTTTGCCGGTGGCTTGTGCCGTTTTCCAGGGGCGCGTACCATAGATAGCATCGCGGTTAGCCTGGTACCATTTGCCGAGCCCAAGCAAGCGCTCCTTTTGTCCTTCGGAGATACTACCATCTGCCCGGGGACCGACATTCAAAAGTAAGTTGCCATTTTTGCTGACAATGTCAATGAACAGATCCACCAGTTCGTCCACCGAAAGAAATTCGGCTACGTCTTCCGCCCGGTTATACCCGAAAGAAAGACCGATACCCCGCACCGTTTCCCATTTTTTATCAGAAATGGTGTCCAGCACCTGATATTCCGGCGTAGTGAAATCGTGATGAACTTGAGAGGCAAAACCATTTGCATCCATACCCATTTTATGTCGGTCGTTGACCACGCCTTCCGGATTTTTATTATAAAAATCAGCTAGCAGGGGATTAGGATCAAAAGCCTGCGGGCTGCCAATATCCGCCCACAAAATGGACGGCTCGTATTGATTCATCAGCTCGCGCCAGTGGGTGTCAATGTATTTGACGTAAGCCGTATCTTGTGGGATGGCTTCGAAGAGGGTTGGAAAATTGGTAATGGTTTTGTCGTTGAACGTCCAATCCAAACCACTGGAATAATAAAAGCCCATCTTCATGTCGCGCGCCTTCACGGCATCGGTCAATTCGCCGACAATATTCCGCTTAGCCACGTAATCCGTGCGCTTGGGATTAGGGGTTTCGCTGGGCCAAAGCAAAAAGCCATCGTGGAATTTCGTGACCAGCACGACATATCCCGCGCCGACTTGCTTGAAAAGCTCCGCCATTTCATTAGGATCCCACTTTTGACTTTCTTCATTGAACATGGGAACAAAGTCGTAATAAGTGAAATCCTCGCCAAAGTTTTCTTTGTGGTAAGTTTGCGTTGCTGAACCCTCTATTTTCAAGGAATTCAAGTACCACTCTGCGTAGGGATTTTGCGCAAACCATTCGGTACCATCGCCCTCCGCCAGTATCTCTTCCAGCGGCTTTTCGGTTCCTTTCGTCCAGCCGGGAATGGAATACAAACCCCAGCACACAAAGATACCCAGTTTGGCATCGTTGTACCAGTCGGGAATAGGGTGAGCCGACAAGGATTCATTGGTTGGTTCGTATTGCGTGGTCTGCGCTTGCTCTGCTTCGGAAGCTGGCGCATTATTACATGACCAGTTGACCAATAAGAAGAGCAGACAAAAAATGCTGAAGATTCTCATTTTATTTAAGTTTTAAGCTGAAGGCATGTGCCTCACTAGCGGGTTCTGAAAATGAAAAGGTCAGGGTTCCGTCTTTTAAAGTGTGCTTCACCTTTTTACCAGTGGCCAAGGAAGTGAGCTTGCCCGTTTTTCCGATTGGCAAACCACTGATTTTCAATTCTTTGTCTTTCGGCGTATCCAACAGAATTACAAACAATTGATTCCCTTTTTGCGTGAAGCGCACTCGCTCACCGTTGCTGGTCGTGGCTGCTGCCTGCACCCAGGGGCGGGTACCGAAAATAGCTTTGCCATTCGTTTTGAGCCATTTGCCTAAGCCCTCCAGCCGTATGCGTTGCCCTTCGGGGATTGTGCCGTCGGCTTGCGGGCCTACATTTAATAAGAGGTTTCCATTTTTGCTGACGATGTCGATAAAGGATTCAATCAGTTCTTCAACCGAGAGGAATTCTGCCACATCTTCCATGCGATTGTAGCCAAACGAAAGTCCGATGCCCCGGCATGTTTCCCATTTTTTAGTGGAAATGGAATCTAAAACCTGATACTCCGGCGTCAAAAAATCATGGTGGATAGGTGAGCCAAAACCTTCGGCTGTCATTTGCATTTTGTGGCGATTATTGACCACCCCTTCCGGGTTTTTATTGTAAAAATCAGCGATCATCTTTACCGGATCGTAAGCCTGCGGAGAGCCAATGTCCGCCCAGAGTACGCTGGGTTGGTAGCGATCCATCAGCTCGCGCCAGTGCGTGTCGATGTATTGCACGTACTTTTCGTCCTGCGGAACGGCCATAAAGAGGTCCTGGAACGTTTTAATGGTGTGGTCATTGAAAGTCCAGTCCAAACCGCTGGAGTAATACAAGCCCATTTTCATGCCATTGCTGCGAACCGCCTGGGTCAACTCGCCTACAATGTCCCGGCTGGCGTAATAATTTTCCTTGAATGGGTTCTCCGTCTTACTCGGCCAAAGTAAAAAGCCATCGTGGTGCTTGGTGGTCAGTACGACGTATCCCGCGCCGACATCGGCAAATAGCTTCGCCATGGCATTGGGATCCCAGCGCGACACCTCCTCATTGAATTTGGGAACAAAATCGTAATACGAAAAGTCCTCGCCGTAGGTTTGCTGATGATATTTTTCGGTGCTACTGCCCTCAATTTTCAGGGAATTGAGATACCACTCTGCGTAGGGGTTGTTGCTGAACCAAGTCAGCCCGCCATCTTTCGCCAGTGTCTCCTCCAAAGGCATATCCGTGCCTTTTGCCCAACCCGGAACGGAATAAAGTCCCCAGTGGATGAAAATACCCAGCTTGGCATCCTGATACCAGGCAGGTAGTTGGTGCATAGAAATGGACGCATTGGTTGGTTGGTACTGTGCCAACAACTGGACCGTACCAAACAAAAAGATGAAACAAATAAAAATTAAACGCCTCATAATGAATGATTTTATATTTTACAAATTCAACCAATAGGTAGCTTTGAAGACCAAAGCCCTGTTTTTCGGTTGTAATCCTTCGGGAAAATAGTTGTCGGTATAAACGATAAACAAATCCGAAACCGGACGAAAACGCCACTGCAATCGGCTGTTTATGTTGATGTTATCAAATTGGCTATTATACTGTACAAAAGTAGTCAAAAACAGGCTTCGCGTCAGCGTCAGGTCGATGCGGGGTCCGACCAGATAAAGCGTAGCATCGTCAAAACCTTCCTTCAGATCAATGCGATTGATCGTATAATTGACGGCTACCGTCGCATATTGCCGATAGCGGTAATTGAGTTCCCCGGACAATTGCCGCAAATTGCCATTAAAAAAGCCGCCGCTGATCAGTTGAATGCGACCAAAAAAGGCTTTACGCAAATCGGTATTGTAAGCAGCCAGGAAGCCGGTTTGCACAAAATCATCTCCCGGCTGGAAAAGCTGCGCAGGGTTTCCGGTCGGATTAAATGGCGCAAAAAGCTTGACGTAATTGGACAAAAGAGCAAAGGTAAACCCGGCAGAGCTTTGGAAATCGAGGGTGTAATTTAAAGCAAAATTATAGTCGGTCAGCCCCCAGGTATCGTTCCAGGTCCAGTTATTGGACAGGGAAAACTGATGCCGGTTGATGACATCAGAATCCGGATAAATATTAAAACCAATGACCGGGTTCGCCCTGCGAAAATCCCGACGTGGCACAAATCCAACTTTGGTATCAAAACCTTGCCCGATGATCTGGTGCTCCCAGCTCGCAAAAAATCGCAGCGTATTGTAGCCGATCCGCGCGCCATGCGAGAAAGGATCCGAACCATTGTCATCGTCAAAAGTCTGGTGATAGTAAGCTTTCCCATTCCATCTTCCATCTGCGGAGGCGAGGTTATAATCTAGCCCCATGAGCTGGCTGGAAGAGCCATCGAGCGGGTTACTGATGTCAACGGGTTGTTGATCAAAATTGGCTTTGTTGACAAAAATAGCGCTGATGTTGGAGCGAGCGAATACCTGCCGCTGCACGGCTGCTACGGTATAATTGTAACTCGGCTGTCCGATACTTTCATCGCTGGCGGTTTGCATATTCAACAAGCCGACTCGCCAATTGCGATTTAACTTACCGCTGAGCCGCGCGCCCAGCAGAATGCGGTTTTGTACGTTTTGCCCGGTTGCAGAGTCAATCGCTACGCCAATGCGGCGCGAGAAAAAAGGCCGGGCATTGTTGAATCCAAAACTGGCAAACAAGTCGGCATTTTCTAAAAAAAACTGCCTCCGTTCCGGGAAGAAAATTTCAAAGCGGTCAATATTCGTTTGTTGTACGTCCACTTCCACCTGCGAAAAGTCAGGATTGAACGTCACATCCAGATTCAGGGATGGCGTAAGAGCAATCTTTGCGTCTCCACCAGCATCCAAGCGACCTTCCCAGTCTTCATTTGCCAGGTAATCCCGGCTGGTGCCTCCCGCCGCAAAAGGAATCAGGGTGACGTTGCCCCCGGTTTTATCAAGCGGGCGATCCCATTCCAATGTGCCGGTAAAAGCGAGGTTCACCAGCGGCAGCTGCCGGGGTACTCGCGACCAAATAGACCGCTCATTGTACTTGGTATCAATTCTGTAGAAATTAACCCCCCATTGCGTTGCACCGCCCCGAAAGCGCAGCGTGGTGAAAGGAATCGCCATTTCTACTACCCAGCGGTCGTCATATACTTTGACCTCCCCTTGCCAGATATTGTCCCAACTCAGGTCAAGGTCTTCGTCGGTTTCTCCGCCATTAGCAATCAACCCCTCCCTGTGTACGCCAAAAGGCGTAATACCAAAGAAAAAACCATTGGTCTGATCCCGAAACGGGTCAATAACCACCGAGAAGCCATCTGTGTTGGGTCCGCGAAAGTCTCGTCGTAAAGACTGGGTAATGTATTCCCCTGGCAAAGAATCGTAGAGAATAGCGGCAATGTAAATGTTGTTTTCATCATACATCATTCGCACTTCGGTATGCGCCACCGCCAAAGAAGTGTCGAAAGGGAAATACTGCCAGAAGTCACCCACCGGCTCCAGCGTACGCCAGCTTGCCTCCGTGAGCATGCCATCGAGCACGATCGGTTCCTGTATTTCCCGAACGGAAATGACGCGATCACTTTGCGCCCACAGCATCGCAGGGAGCAGGAGAAGGAATGAAATATAACTGGCTACCTGAGTGTTCATTTTTTTTAGTTAGGGAGATGGAGTCTGGCCTTATGCACCGGACTCCATCTCAAAGGCATTCTATGAATTTGGATTACTTGTTAGCTTGTTTGAATTCGTAGCGAATACCAAACTGTATTCGCCGTGGATTGAAAGCAGCGACTGGGTCTCCGAAAGTAGGCGCTGCGGCGCTTACCTGGAAATCGCTGAAGTTGTCAAAATTGAACAAGTTGAAAGCGTCCAGGCGCAACTCCACTGCATTGCCACTACCAAGTCTGAAGGTTTTAGCGATGTTCATATCAAGGCTGCGATACCAGTTGTCAAAGCCTGTTGGTCGCCAGTTGAAAGGTTGCCCATCCAGAAAATCATTGGCTGGGTCGCCATCCATATTGACATCGGTACCCACGGTGGCATTGCGCGGCGTCGGGCTGGCCAACGTAAAAATGCCGCTCACTCTGATATCCCAGGGCAGAGTATAAATGCCCGTAAGCAGGAAGCGGTGGCGCTCATCCGTGCTGGCATCCACATCTTCAAAAACGCCTTTCTCCAGTGGACGCTGCAATTCGGTCGTCACTTTCGCGAGGGTATAATTGAACTGGAACATCCACCCGTCGCTGAAAACTCTGCGAACGGTCATCAACAGTGCCTGATAGTTGCTCGACCATACGTCATCGGCCAGGAAAATATCGCCGTAATCCGTCGTAGCACGGCGGGTTTGACCGCCATCAATAAATGGATTGAAGTTGTAGCTGGCAAAACCGTTGCTCATGTTCTTTGCGACCAGGTTCAGGCTACCGGAAATTTTGGAAGTCAGCCGCTGATTTACACCGATCGAAAAGTCATCAAAATAAGGATTGGCTACGTCATTGCTGAGCAGGGTTACGTTGGGGGTGATGTTGTCAACACCTAAGGAAGCTGCATACCCACGCAATACTGCCGGATCAGCAGAATAAGGGAAACCGCCCAAAGCCTCGAAAGGAACCGTTGCCTGCAGCCAATTGAAGCCGCGTTCTTCGGCATTAATATCATTCAATGGCGGCCGATCATAAGAACGAGCGTATCCACCAAACAAAACAGTGCTGTTGTCGCCGCTTATATCATAAGAGAACCGCAGGCGCGGCGCAAAATTATGATAATTCTTGCGATCACCCGTTGCAATAAATTCTTCCGGCACACCTGCCGAGCGGAGCTTGGCTGCGTTGGTAGGATCCACTGCAAAGTCGTTATTGAGGTGACCTAAATTGCTGGAATACCGCAAACCAAAAGACAGCAACAAACGAGGAGAAATTTCCCAGTCATCCTGCACGAAGAAGGATAGTATGTGGGCCGGAATTTCCGTGAAAGCATCATTGGTAGTCGTTTGGTCGGTGCGACCTAGCCCGATTTGTGCCAATAACGGTACGCCCGGTTCCGCCGTGATAATGAAAGGCCGCGAAAGCAGCGGCCAGTTATAGCTGAGATCGCTGTACTCGTAGCTCCCCCCAATCTTGACGACGTGATTGTTGGTCACGATCTGAAAGTTGTCGGTAATATTGTACTGCGTTTCCAGTTGTTCCAGCGGCCAGAAAAGGTTAAGCGGTCCTTCAAAAAAGCCGTAATTAGAATGCAGAAACAGTGGATTATCCGTGAGCGAAGTCGTTAACCATTGATTAAACCGAATAGAACCGATTAACTCGTTGGAAGTTCTTTTTCCGGATGAAGTGCGCAGACGAGCCGACACAATATCCGTAACCTGATCCTGCGTCCATCCCCATTCTGCCGTATTCGCTCCGGGGAGTACCACGTTGTGATCATCGCGGCGCGCAAACCAGGCCAAATCGAAGGTATTACCGGAGTTGATTTGTGCCGTCAGCTTAGCTGACCAAAGCGTATAGCCTACATCGTTATTAATCAGGCGGTCGTATTGCTGAAACTCTGGATCGTCGGGAATGGCAAAAGCGACGGGCTGCACTTCATCATTGCGCTCATAGGAAGCGGCAAAAAAGAGTTTGTCTTTGATAATGGGACCACTCACAAACGCCCCGGACTGGTAACGGCTGAAATCTTTCGGTTTTTCAACTTCCAGTGGTCCCTGCGCACGCATCCAATCCTGATAACCATTAACGAAAGCCTGCACTTCCAGGTTATTGGTGCCTCGTTTTGTTTCTACGACTGTTACTTCCGTACCGCCTTCATATTGTGCATCATAACCATTTGTAATGAAGCGCATTTCTTCAACCGCCAGTTGACTCAGCCACACGTCATTCACATTTCCGGTGATGGAAGACCCCGCAGTACGTCCTTTGGTGTTCAAACCATCGATCATGTATTGGCCGAAGACCGCGCCTGTTGCAGACTGAACCCCCGGCTGAGAGGAGCCACTGCTGAAATCCGCTGCCTGCCCGTCAAAAGATCGGGCACCCGGAGCCAATTGCCCCAGTGATAAAATGTTTCTGGAAAAGACGGGGAGGAATTCTATCTGTTCTCTCGAAATGGGTGTTGCTACGGAGGTCTGGCGCATTTCGACAGCCTCCGCTTGCCCGATTACGAGTACCTCCGACATGTCTATCGCTCCGGAGGCCAGCTCAAAGTCAAGCCGCAGGATTTGTCCAATCGCTATGGTAATATCCTGCTTTTCAACCGATTGAAACCCTACGTACGAAGCCGTAATATTGTACGTCCCTCGAGGCAAAGATAGTATTCGGTAATTTCCATCTGTATCCGTCACAGCCCCACGAGTAAGGTTCGTGTTCTGCTCCACGGCGACGACGGTCACGCCAATCAGGGCTTCTCCGTTGGAGTCCGTGATGTATCCTTCAATAGAACCCGGGCTCGACTGCCCCATTGCCCAAAATGGCAAAGAGAGAAGCAGTATAATACCGCTTATGTACTGACTAAATACATTATTAGCCAGGTTTAAATGTTTTAACGGTTTAGAAGTTTTCATATTCCAGTGTTTAAACGTGAAAAAATAATACCATTTTAGTTTGATGATACCGCATTGATGAACGAATTTTAATCTGATTTTCAATTACTTGTGACTTACTTCCCGAGATATTTCGGCACAATTTTTAAAGTCGAAACGGTTATCTGTGCGTATCTAACTTTAGATCATTCAAATTATTTATGACGCAAACTCAATTTTTCCATTACATATACGATTCAGAGCATAAACATCCTAAGAGTTCCAGGAACTCGATTTTCTATTTATCCCGTTCTTGAGGGTCAATCCAGCGCTATATTATTGCGTAAAGCCGCAACTTGGTATTATAAGGGGTACTCCAATTACTGCCTACCGGTACCTTTACAGGCATTTTCTGTTGTCATGTATATAGGACAATCAGGGCGGTTCGTGCGCCCTGCGCGCCTTTCACGAGTGATTGCTCAATGTCTGCGGTCTTGGAAGGGCCAGCCACAAAAAGACCAAAGCCCAATCCTTCATGGGGCAAATTTTTATAAGCCTGATGCATATTCGCGACCAGTTTTTTCCGCTGCAACCGAATGATCAGGTGCTGGGTGATAAAAGGCAACACGCGATGCGGGAGTTGATCTTCGGGCAACCAAATAGCTCCATTTTCGGCTACGCCCAGCGTCCCTTCTACAATCGCCACATCAATATCCCAGAGATCGTGCGCTTCATTCGTTTTATGTATCCTTTCTATTCCTGTTGCTTGTATGGCAGGAACGGTCGTTACGATTCGGTGTGCATTTTTATAATAATTCGATAAAAAAACGCTCCAATCGCCCATTTCCGCTTCATGTACCCATTCTGCACCTACGGTCAGCAACTGGCTGCAAAAAGTGCTAAGCAAGTCCGTACAATTGCCCGATAGTTCCTCCGGAAAAAGAGGGCGATCTTTTGCCGCAGGTTTGTTTTGCCGAATGGCTTGCAGTATGGTTGCCCTTCCGTTCATTTCACGATTTATTTTTTGTGTACCATTCCTTAAAACTCTGCTTTGGAACCTCCGGCAATTCGCGCCCTTCCCCCCAGGTATTCAGTCGGTTATAAACCATCCAGCGCGGTAATATCCGCAGCGCCCAACGCGCCAATTTGCCCGCCAAGCGGTATCGACCAGGTTTTGCCAACGTCCAGCCCGCCAGGCGCATCGACCATCGCTTCGCTGACGGTAGCGCATTTTCTTCGGCTATTTCCTGTCGCCACCAGTACAACTGCTCGTGAATATTTATCTTGACCGGACACACATCCGAGCAGGAGCCGCACAAAGTGGAAGCAAATGGCAGATCACTGTACTTCTTGAGATCAATACCCGGCGTCAGAATCGAACCGATCGGTCCGGGTACGGTATAACCATAACTATGCCCGCCGCTACGCCGATAAATCGGACACGTATTCATACAAGCGCCGCAGCGAATGCATTTCAGGGAATTGCGAAACTTTTCGCGCCCCAGTTGCTTACTCCTGCCATTATCGACCAGGATGATGTGCATTTCTTTGCCCGGCTGCGGGCGATGATAATGAGAAGTAAAAACCGTAATCGGCTGTCCGGTAGCAGATCGGGCCAACAAACGAGTGAACACACCCAGGTCTTCCCAACTCGGAATGATCTTTTCAATGCCCATGCAGTGAATCTGTACCGGCGCGAGGTGCACGCCCATATCGGCATTTCCTTCGTTGGTGCAAACCACGACACCGCCTGTCTCCGCTACGGCAAAATTGACACCGGTGATGGCTGCATCACACGCCTGAAATTTCCGGCGCAAATGCTGCCGGGCCGCCTCGGTTAAGTATTGAGGATCGCTGGCGCCTGCTTCGGTTCCCAGTTTTTCATGAAAAAGGTCCCCGATCTCTTGTTTTTTCAAATGAATAGCCGGCATCACAATATGGCTGGGCGGCTCGTCCAATAGCTGAATAATGCGTTCTCCCAGGTCTGTATCGATGACCTCTATGTTGTGCTTTTCCAAATGTTGATTCAAATGGCACTCCTCCGTAAGCATGGATTTGCTCTTCACCACCCGACGCGCCTGGTGCTTGTCCAGTATCGACTGAACGATGGCATTGTGCTCGGCGGCATCGGCTGCCCAGTGCACCTGCACGCCGTTTTGCAATGCATTTTCTTCAAATTGAACTAGATACGTATCAAGATTCTCCAGCACATGATCTTTAATATCCGATCCCATTTGCCGCAAGGCCTCCCATTCGGTAATGCCTTTGGAAGCCCGATCTCTTTTTTCCCGCACCATCCACAACGAAGCATCATGCCAATCAGTGCGTGCTTCATTGGCTATAAATGTCTCTGCCTTTTTAGCGTGCTGGTTCATATCGAGTTTCCATTTAATATTTCAGCAATATGCATCACCTTGACCGCGCTCTTTTGCCGACGCAGAATGCCTTCCAGGTGCATCAGACACGACATATCTCCGGCTGTGATCACCTCGGCGCCCGCCCGGATGTGATCGGCAATGCGATCTTTTCCCATTTTCACCGAAATGGCTGGCTCTGCCACCGCAAAAGTTCCACCAAAACCACAGCATTCATCAGCGCGCTGAAGGTTCACTAATTCAATATCGTCCACCATTTCCAAGAGTTGGTTGAGCTTACTTTCTCCCTCCATATTGCGCTCTGAGCCTGTGCCAAGCCGTAGCCCTCGCAATCCGTGACAGCTCTGGTGCAGCCCTACCCGGTGCGGGAAAGAACTATCCAGCGATTGGATGTCGAGTACATTCAACAAAAACTCTGAGAGGTCCAATACTTTTTTCCGTACCCGCTGTACCGGCTCCGTCTGTTCGAGCACATCGTAATGATGCCGAACGTGATAGGCGCAGCTTCCCGAGGGTACGACGATGTAATCAAATCCATCGAAGGTTTTCACAAAGTGGAGATAGGTTTTCAAAGCATCCTGCTCACAACCGCTATTCGCCATCGGCTGCCCACAGCAGGTCTGAGCCGCCGGATACGTAACGCGACAGCCCAGCTTTTCCAGCAGTTCCAGCGTTGCGATCCCTACCTGCGGGTAGAATTGGTCAACGTAGCATGGTATGAATAATCCAATCTCCATCTCTTTTTATAGTTTAAAAATGCACTGCATTGGCATCCATTTTTCGTCGGGTTTCGCCATGGGTAAAGCTTGCTGGTAAGTCCACATCAAAGCTTCCCATTCCTGTACTTTCTGGTTTGCTGCGTCCCGTTCCGCTTTTTGCGCAAGCGAAAAATCATCTTCGGTTTCCATTATCATAAAAAGTCGATTACCAACGCGATATATTTCCATGTCAATGATGCCGCTTTCCCGAATGCTTGCCAGTATCTCCGGCCACACCGCCTGATGGTGGGCTTCATACGCCCGGATCAATTCAGGATCATCCTTCAAATCGAGTGCAAAACAGCGTCTTTTCATGCGTTATCCGGTTTATC
>CAZFBU010000091.1:11090-17653 GCA_964517175.1 uncultured Saprospiraceae bacterium | reverse complement strand
TCAATTATTGCGCGACACAAACCGCCGGAAGTTCATTTTCATAGCTTCAAAATCCTGCACAAAATTTTCCACGGCGCTGCGCACTTCCTCGTGAACTTCCGCTCCGGGATTATGCTCAGCCGCCAACTGGCGCTCGTGCCGCATAATATCGTGCCGCAGGTCATCAATACGCTGCAATTTGCGCAGTAAAATCGCGCGGTACTCGTCCACGTGTTCTATTTTTTGCAGATAATCAGGGTGTTCCTGAATGACGCCGCAGAGTTCATTCTGAAAAATTTTGATCTGATCCTGGTAGAAATCCAGTTGGCTGAGCCAGTCCCGGTGTTCCTGATGTTGCATGGTTGTATTCATATTGCCAAAATAATATTTCGCGAACGCCCGGCAAATGACTTTTGTCAATCTTCGCTACCGGCAACCGGAATATCCGAGAGGAAAGGTTTGCCTGCTTTGTACACGAGGGAATGGTGCGGATACGGAATTTCGATCCCCTCCCGATCAAAGCGCTTTTTGATGCTCTCCAGCAAATCACAATACATTGCCCAGCCACTGGCTGCATTCCCTGCCCATACATAAGCCCGCAGCAAAATGCCGGAATCCTGAATGGCGATTACCCGTACCCGGATTTCCGGCGCGCCCGCTTCTATTTCCTCGGGCGTGCGCACGTCCACGTGCAGCGGGTGCTGCATAGCTTCATCCTGCATCAGGGCTCTGGCTTGGTCAATGTCAGAATCATAGCTGATGGGGATTTCTATCCATTTACAAATTTTATCATCTTCAAAGTTGGAATTCACAATAAACTCTTCACTGATGATCGCATTGGGAATGATGATCCGGCGGTTTTTAAAGTCGCGAATAACGGTATGCCGCAGGGTGATATCTTCCACCACACCCAGCAATTCATTGCGGATTTCGACGCGGTCGTTCACCCGAAAGGGCTTGAAAATGACGATAAACACACCACTCACAACGTTGCTCAGCGCATGTTGGGAGGCAAAACCAACCGCTACCGCCAGAATACCGGCACCCGCGAGCAACGAATTGGCAACCGCCCGCAGGTTGGGCATGGTGTAAACCGCCATGCTGAAGCCCACCAGGTAAATGATGCCCGTGAGAAAATGCCGCAAAAACTGATAATTGGTTGGGTCGTTTTTTATTAAAATGCTCGACCGGCGGATAAACCGACCGACTACCCGACTGAAAATGGCCGCTATGATAACCGTTGTAAGAATAATGGCAAAAAAAACGCCAATCTGTTCGATATTTGCTAATATTTTATCCCACATAACGACTTTGAATTAGGCAATTTTGGATAAAGACGTACGTACTTCAATGAAAGCGAAGCTTACGAAATTATTTTCAAAAGATAAAACTACGGGAAAAAATGAATTGCCAAAAATAAAAGAACAAGACAAAAGAAATGTGTCGGGCAACTTTTCGCGCCCGACATCATCTTCAGAGAAAGCTTATTTTCAGCTAGTTAGCTGCTGCTTCGGCTTTTTTTTGTTCGAGAAATTTCTCGATCAGTTCCGGCACTTTTTCAAAAGCAGCGGACAAGCCGGAAGCATGCCGCGTGGAAATGAACGAAATCTGGTCGCCACGCGTCACCAGAAAACCAATAGGCTCAATGCCAATACCTCCCCCCGCGCCCGCGCCTTCACCGTGCCCTTTTTTGTCGGGTGCCTCGCCTCCACCGCCGCCGGAGCCGAAGCCCATACCGAGGCGGATAATGGGTACACAACTGAATTCACCCAATTGAAAATGCTCGCCGATCACGGTATCGGTCTTTGCTTCTGATTTCAGAAATTCCGTAATTTGAGGGATCAATGCTTCAAAATTGACATTCATGGCTGTAAGTTTTGGATTTGGAAAATATGTTTAAAAAATCAGCGCTCGAAGTACACGAATCAAACGAATCTCTATTTGCAATTGTACGTTTGTCCGGTCGGCAAAATTCACGGAAAGCTGCCGGGTCGGACTGCTCAGAAAATACGCCATCGGATACAGGTAAGCGTTGGACACGTAGTCGCCGGTGTCCAGTTCAAAGCGAAACTGACGAACATGAACTGCCTCCATCAGCTTGCGTGCGCGCTTCATCGAGAAAGGTCGCCATCTGCTGCGCCCGCCTTTTTTAGGTTTTGGCTTCTTCCTGCCTGGCTTTTTGGGGCTTGCCCGCAATGGGAAGAAGTCTCTTCGCCAAAAGAACACCCGCAACCGAATGAGCAACTCCCGCTCTTTCAGCCCTAAGGACGCCCGCGCAATTCCGGTCCAATTTATACTAAAATCGTTGTTCCATGTGTTCACATTAACAGTAATTGGCGCTAGCAATAACCAAAGGACAATGCCAAGTAAAACGAGCAAAATTATCAGGGTAATCATGCTGCTTATTTTGGAAGAAATATATCTTTTTCAGAGCATAAATGCTATGACATCTAACACTTACGGGAAGTGATTTTTATCAATCTTTTCCAGAAACAATTTTCGTCCGAAAAGCTCGGAATGTTGTTTCTGATTTTAGAAAACAAATTCAACAATAGAACATGCTGAACCAATCCAGAAATAAAAAAGGATTTTTCCAACGGCTACGCGGGTTTTTCATCACGACTTTTATCGGGGGGCTGGTTGTGGTATTGCCCATTACCCTTTTTGTCGCTGTGTTGCGCCTCATTATCGGATTTTTGACCACCATCGTGAAGCCAGTGGGTGAGTTGCTGCAGTTCTCGGATGATTTCGCCGCCTGGATCGTGCAGTTGCTCTCGCTCGCGATCGTCATTTTTGCTTTTTTCCTGATGGGGCTGCTGGTACGCACCGAGCTTGGAAATAAATTTTTTGTCGATCTGGAAGAGCGCTGGCTCATGCCGTTGCCTTTGTACGGCACTATTCGGGAAACGGTGCGGCAGTTCATCGGCAAGGACAAAATGCCTTTTTCGCAGGTTGTGTTGGCGGATGTTTTTGGGGGCGGTACGCTGGTGACGGGCTTTATCACCGACGAACTGGGCAATGACTATTACACCATTTTCATACCGACCGCGCCCAACCCCACGAATGGCTTCGTTTTTCACGTGCACCGCTCCAAGCTCAAGTTTCTCGATGTGCGTTCGGAAGACGCCCTGCGCACGGTTATCGGGCTGGGTACAGGGTCGAATTTGTTATTCAACGCAAAAGAGATTGGGCTAAAAGGAGAGAATCCGCTGAATGATTGAGCAGGTGCCAACGTCGCAATACAGCAGAACAAGCCGACTATTTGGCGAATATTCACCTATTTGCAACACTTTGCCACTTCCTTTGTTTCTTTCCAAAACCTGAGGATGAAACTGAAAAAACGCATTGAACTTGGGTATCATGTTTTTTTCAATGATCGCGTCAAAGATGCCTTCGAGCAGACGGTTCTGATCTTGGGTTCGCTGGGTTTCGCCATACACCTGGGGTTGATTATGCTGAATGACCTCGGCTTCATTACGCTGCAAACCTCGCTTGGCGGCCTGCTCGATTCACCGATTTCCGCCATTTATACACCTTTTTCTTTCATTTTGATTTATGAAGTCTATCTGCTGGTTTATCACCTGCCGGATTCTTTCACCAATTCCATTGCCAAGCAATACGAAATTATTTCGCTGATTGAAGTAAGAAACATCTTCAAAGATATTTCCAAGCTAAAGCTCGACGAAAACTGGCTTAGCCATCAGAGCAATATTATCTTTATTGTTGATATCATTGGTTTTGTCATGCTGTTCTATCTCATTTTTTGGTTCTACCGCCTCAAACAGCAAAGACCTCAGGTGGAACCGCCAAAAAACATCGAAGAATTCATCTTGTGGAAAAAACTAATCTGTACGGTGCTGATTGTTGTACTGGCAGGCTTGTCGATTTACAGTTTTTCCTTCTGGCTGATTGAACTGAGACAAGCCAGTATAGAAGCCCTTGACGATATGTCGATTATCAATAATATATTCTACGATGAATTTTTTGCCGTTCTCATCCTGGTTGATGTATTCATTCTCATCATTTCGTTTAAATACACGGAGCGATACAGCCAGCTCATCCGCAATTCGGGTTTTATTATTTCCACGATTCTCATCCGACTATCATTCAGCAGCACCGAAATTCTGAACATGGGGCTGATCGTGACGAGCGTGCTCTTTGGCGTTATCATGCTGAAAATTTACAACATGGTAATGGAAGTAGAAACCGATCCGTTGGAAAGTGATTGAAATCTCCGCAAAATTATAGCCCGGTAAAGTGCTGCCGCTTTTTTTCCTGTGCAAATTTGTCGGCATTAAACGCTTCGGAACCGCCCTTCGGAATGGAAAGGGATTGCCACTCCTCGTTGGCGAGCAGGCGGGCGAGATAAACGATCTGCCCAACATGATAAGCGTAGTGCGCCAGTTGGCGATTGATGGCTTCTACCACCGTATGCCCCTCATTGCGAATGTAAACAAGGCGCTCCAGGTCAGTTTTGCTAAGCGGATCGATCGCATCAAAGAGACACTGCCAGCCCTTTTCCCAGTATTCGAGGAGTTCTTCGCGGCTGGAGAAGGTATCTTCAAATTCGGTTTCGCGATTGCGCCAGGATTTTTCGCCGTCGGCGGTGAGGAAGTCGGTCCAGCGGCTTTGCATATTGCCCGCCATGTGCTTAACGATCACGGCAATGCTATTGGAGGCTTCGTTTGGCTGCCAGTGCAGTTGCTCGTCCGTTACCTGCAGGAAGGATTTGTCTGCCAGGCTTTTATAATATTGAAATTGCTTTCTGGCGCTTGTGGTATAACTATTCATTATTTTCGTTTTTTTCTCCATCATCCATGACCAATTCATAAAAAATGGCATTGGGTAAAGGGCTATCGTGATAGGCGGTCGTTTTCCGGAACCCGTTTTTCTCGTATAATGCAATGGCGTTTTTCATATTGGGTTCGGTATCCAGCAGAATGCGCCTGACCCCCATGCTGCGAGCTGTGCCGATTACCATATCGAGCAGCGCCTGGCTATAGCCTTGCCCGCGATGGCGCGGATTAATGTACATGCGCTTCATCTCTATGGCATCTTCCGAAAAACGCCGGGCAATGACACAACCCGCCGGCACGTTGCCCACCTGCAGCAAAAAGAGCCGCGCATCCGGCGGGCGGTACAATTCCTGCAGGTCTGCAACCTCTTCCTCAATATTCTGATAGCTCAGCGTTTCTTCGAATTCCTGGAAATAATCGAGGATGAATTGTCCGGCAATGGCAAAATCCTGGGGCGACATTGCCTGAATGATACTGACTTCCCATGTTTTCATAACACGAATATAGGCTATTTCCTGACGATTGAATTCCAGGAATATACATCTTTTTCCTGACCGGTGCGCATGGCCGTCAAATGTTTTTTTGCACGAACGTGAAAACTGCGCTCGTCATAAGCTGGCAGTTCAAATTCATTGCCCTTCAGATAAATGCTCCTGATCGGCGCTGTTACTGCTGCCGTACCCACGCCAAACGCCTCCGTTAGTCTTCCCTGCTGGTGTGCCTCCGCCAGTTCAAAGGCGCTGACCCGGCGTTCTACCGTTTCGTAGCCCAAATCCCGCGCCAAAGTGAGCAGGGAATCACGCGTGACGCCATCCAGAATAACATCCGACAAGGGCGGCGTGACGACTTTGCCATCCAGAACAAACATGACGTTCATCGTGCCCGATTCTTCGATGAAGAGCCGGGGCGAACCATCCGTCCACAACACCTGATCGAAGCCTTCCGCTTTGGCTTTTTCCGTTGGGTACAAAGCGCCGCCGTAGTTGCCTGCACATTTGGCGTAGCCCGTGCCGCCGTGCGCCGCCCGGATGTACTCATCTTCCACTTTCACGCGCAGTGGCCTGGGATAATACGGACCCACCGGACCGGTAAAAATGATGAATTTATACTCCCGCGCCGGACCAACCCCAAAACGTTCTTCCGAAGCGAAAACAAACGGACGAATGTACAGCGCACTACCATCAGACCGGGGCACCCAATCCGCATCCAATGCAACGAGCTGCCGGATACCTTCGGAAAAAAGCGCAAAAGACAGCGGTGGCATGCAAAAACGATCCATAGACTTGCAAAAGCGGTCGTAGTGCTTTTTGATGCGAAAAATGGAAATGCTGCCATCTGCCGTCCGGAATGCTTTCATACCTTCGAAAACGGACTGCCCGTAGTGCAGGGCCAGCATCGCCGGCGGCATGGGAAACCAGGCGTAGGGTATCATCTTCGGCGATTGCCAGACGCCTTCCCGATAATCGGCTACCAGCATGTGATCGGCAATTACACTACCAAACGGAAGGTTTTCTATATCTTGCTCCTGCAATCTGGATTGCTCCGTTTTTTGTATCTCAATTTTGAACATCGTAGTCATGGTGCTGAATTTTTGGTCAAAAATAAAAATTTTTCAGGCAGCAATAAAATAATTAATCCATCTTAAAAACAGATGCAGATTTTGCAAAAATAAGCGAAACAGTTTGAAAAGACGCCAATTTTTTCCTCCTGCCATTAAAGAGTGGATCAAACTGGTGAAGGGAATTTCGTAAATCTTTGCGAATCACCTATCACCCATCACCTATCACC
>CAZFBU010000091.1:9257-10990 GCA_964517175.1 uncultured Saprospiraceae bacterium | reverse complement strand
ATCACCCAATTAAAAGATGTACAATTTTTTTTGCTCCAATAATATTTTTTTAATAGAAATCTAATACGCTTTCACCCTTTAAACAACTTAATGATTTTCAATTACTTAGTTCAAAAAATTCTACGCTCAAAAATATTGTCGCATTTTTCATTTACTAATTTTGCAAAAAAACTTGCATTTTTCGTGGAAAACTTGCTATATTTGCAACACATGACTATGAACAACTACTGCCTGGCGTTCTAACCACAAGCACAAAGAACTCCAGGCTTTTTTTATTGTTGTACTTTCCTTTTATCTTTCCCGTTGTACGAAACACAATTGACTTATGCTACGAAGTGACATTTGCATTGTAGGAGCGGGCCCGGCAGGAGCCGCCGCCGCATTGCGCCTGAGTTATCTTGGTATTTCCAGTATTCTCATTGACAAATCCTCTTTTCCGCGCGACAAAATCTGCGGCGACGCCATCAGCGGGAAGGTAACTACGCTGCTCAACCGGCTGGACCCCGCCATTCTAAGTCGCTTCGAGGCGCAGCCTTTTCAGGTTGGCATCCTCGGCATCCAATTTATTGCACCCAATTTGCGCGAACTTTACATCCCTTTCAAACCCGAACAGGTGGAAGGCGCCGTGACAACCCCCGGCTACGTCGCCAAGCGCCTCGATTTTGATAATTTCCTGATCGAGGAAGTCAAACGCCGGGATAATATTCAGTTTTTTGACAATATTGACATTCAACACTACGAACGCAACGCTAATGGCTTCACAATTGCTGATAAATCAGGCGATTTTCAGGTACAAACCCGCCTGCTCCTCGATGCTTCCGGGGCGCATTCCACTTTCAGCCGAAAACACGCCGGACTAGCCAAAGACCTCCGCCACCACGCCGGCGCCGTGCGCGCTTATTACCAAAATGTAGCGGAGCTTCGGGAAGATACCATCGAATTACACTTCATAAAATCTATCGTTCCCGGCTACCTCTGGATATTTCCCCTGCCCAATGGAGGCGCAAACGTCGGCTTGGGGCTGCGAAGCGATGTCCTTAGCAAGCGAAAAGTAAACCTGCGCAAAGCCCTGCCGGAGGTAATCCAAACACACCCAAAGCTGCAAAAGCGATTTGCTCAGGCTCATCTCACCAGCGACATTGTCGGCTACGGATTGCCACTTGGCTCCAAGCCGCGCCCCATCTCCGGCGATCATTACATGCTGCTCGGCGATGCCGGTCACCTCATCGATCCGCTCACCGGCGAAGGAATTGGCAATGCCTTTTACAGTGGCTTCATCGCTGCCGAGCTCGCGGAAAAGTGCCTGGCGCAAGGCAACTTCAGCGCAGATTTTATGCGGCAGTACGACGTGCGCGTGCGGCGGGTCATCGGCACGGAAATGTACTGGAGCTACCGCCTGCAAAAGCTGCTGGCTTATCCCTGGCTAGCCAATGGACTGGCGACGATGATTGCCAACAACGATTATCTCATCCGCTTTTTTTCTGATTTATCGACGGATCTGGCACACCTCGAACGCCTTTTCAAACCCTCTTTCTGGCTCCAGGCGCTCTGGCGCAGAAAGGCATAAACCAAAATGGCATTACATCTGAAAAAGAGGCGCTGTTTGTGTGCCACATTTTAAAAAACACCATATCTTTCCGGGTGTCTGAAAGGTAAGAGTATGTTTAAAATTCGTTTCTGAAGATGCTGCGCAAGGTTGCCCTCGACGAACCGCTGATCCTCGCGCCTTTCGG
>CAZFBU010000091.1:6528-9157 GCA_964517175.1 uncultured Saprospiraceae bacterium | reverse complement strand
TTTTAAAACAAAAACACCCGGATTTAACACCGAATTAGGGTACTACAACACTAAAATGGTCATTTTTAAAACAAAAAAATACTAATTTAATACCAAAATTGCCGTCTTTAACTTAAAAACAGACAAGCAGAACGATGTAAAAGGATATTCTGGTGCAAAAACAATAATCGTTGCGTAGCGTCTATTGCCTAACAGCCCCCTGCCCGAAGCCAATCTCATCCAAAATTACTACGCCATACGATACCTGATCGAAAACAAAGCGAATTTTGCGGATGGTTTGTAGATTAAAGTCGCCCGCAGTATCTGAAAATGCAGATAGCGGCAGATGGAATGTTTCCATACTCTCTTCCCAGGGTGCGCCAAAGCGTTTATTGTTGCGTTTGAGCTTGGAAAAATGCACTTGCAGCCGGGGTGCAATGCGCTTTACTTCGCTGAGCACCAGACTTGCCTGATTGCCGAGGCTATCGACCAGTTGTACGGTAAAATCGGGAAAAACGGGCACTTCCTTCTCATCAGTCGATTTACTTTTGTCTTTCGATTCCTTGCGCTTGAGCAGCCTGAGGTCGCCCGCCGCTACCGAGACCAAAAACTGATCGCCGGAATTTATTAACCTGTTTATCGGCACATCAATCGCATACACCGCCACCGAGTCCAGCTTCAGGCTATCGCCATAATCCCAGCCGACGACTACGCCGTTGTTACCCTGGGTGTCGTCATTGCGGTAACGCAACTCTTTCTCGCGCCAAAACTTCAGGTTTTCGGTTTGGATCGCAATACCGTTCTTCCCTGCGGTGATGTCGATATCTTCCTCATAATCAACGAAAATTTCGGCATTGGAATCCTTGAAATTCGTCAGGTAGAAATTTTCCGGTAGCCAGTTGCCGGCGTAAGCCGCATTCTGAAAAATCGGCGAATAGTTGTGCTTTTCATTAAAAATCACTTCCGCAAAAGCGCTGATATATACTTTGGCAACTTCCTGCTGCTTGGCTTCGGAGATGATGGGCGCGCGATTGATAAACCAACTGCCGGGCGGCCCGAAGTCCATGCCCCAGGTGGCGTTGAATTGCCCGTGATTAGCGCCGTGAATGTAAACGCCCGCTTTAAAATGGTAGCTTGTATCGGTAAATTGCACGCGTCGGTATTGGCGCAAGCCAAAAAAGCCCGTTTCGTCCGAATCGTAAGAGCCTTGCAGCGAGAGGTAGTTGATATTTTCCAGCTTCATCTGCCGGTTGTAACGATAATCCGTAGGCGCAATGGCAACGATGCCTTTGATGTTGAAATGAAAATCAAATTTTACCTTTGCATTGTCGGGGTAGTATTCTAATTCATTGAATTTTGCCGCAATCGACACCGCCTCGCCCCCACGCGAATGCCCGACCAGCATGATATTTTCCAGGTCAATTTTACCGTGTAGTTCGTGCTTCGGATCACGCATCCAATCGCGCCAAAGCTCCAGATGCTTGAGCAAAAACCAGGCACGTGCGGGCATTTCCTTGCCGCCAAAATCGCCCGACCAGTGCCCGTTGATGAAGTTTTCATCCACCGACACCGCTGCAAAACCGCGACTTGCCAGCAATCTGCCGAGATAGCCGTAGCCATCGTCGGAATAGTCGGTCATGCCGTGATTGCCGTGCACCATCAGCACCAGCGGGAAGGGTACTTCGCCTTTTGGCAGGTAAGTCCGACCGTTGAGGGGCAGGGAATCCACGCTGAATTTCCAGTAATGCTCGCGGGCTTTTTTCTTTTTGCCGGTCCATTCGGGTAGCATGTCGCTGGCATCCACCGTTGGGGTGACGAAGCGCACTTGCTCATTAAATTCCTCGCGCCGGAAATCATCGCCGCTGCCATAGGTGAAGGAATCGATAGCAAAAGTGCCCGGCAATGCCGGATTTTGTATGCCTTGCGCCTGCAAGGTTTGCACCGGCGTTGCTTGCCAGTCTTTCACGGGGTAAGGATTGTCACCGGCTTGCGCCAACCAGTAAATGCTGTAACCAAAGACTGCCACCGCTGCAACCATGCCGCCAATTGCCAGCCCGCGCTCCACTTTGGTTGGATGCTCTTTTCGCGCCAGCAACCACGCGCCGCCCAGCAAAAACGCCATGAGCAACAGGGAAATGTACAATCCCGGAAACTGGAACGGATCGGGTAGCGGAAAGCGAATTTGTATGAGCAAATATAATGCGCCCAGCGCACCAATGAGTTTCGCATTCAAATAGGAAGGCACGCGCTGGAACAACCGCACGACGAGCCAGCCCAGCAAACTAAATACATGGAATGCAACAAAGCCGGCAACCGCGCCGATTGCCATCATCAGCCAGGGTGACCAGTCGCGCCGGAAAAAATAACCGCTGAACGCAAAGGCGATCATCACGAATAACATCAAGCCATAACTGGCGCCGATGGAGAATCTGGAAGACGAAGGTTCGCCGGTAGCCGGAAGCCGGACTTCCCGCCACAGGTTTTGGAAGAATTGTTTGAACATGATTCGGACTTAGAATTTTAGACTTTAGGTGTCAATGAATTGGACAAGTCGGACCGGTTCAAATTTCCATTTGTGTTATTTCAACCGCTCAAACCAAAGGTTGCGCACCCTGCCCGTGGACAGGTAAAAGCCCTCGACCCGCTTTTT
>CAZFBU010000091.1:0-6428 GCA_964517175.1 uncultured Saprospiraceae bacterium | reverse complement strand
CGCTTTTTCTATAGATTCAATTTGCATTTGAAAATCAGTCAGCTTCTCTTCAATGATCTGCCAAATAATTTCCAAATCTATCCCAAAATATTCATGCACAATTCGGTTACGCAGACCTATAATTCTACGCCATTCTACATCTGGAAACTTATCTTTAACATCATTTTCAATACGATTGGCAGCTTCGCCAATGACTTCGAAGTTTCTTACAACTGCATCAATCGTTTTTTCATCTTGAATGAAAGTTTTGTAGTGCATACCTTCAACGTAGCGATGAACCTTCTGAAGGGATTCTAATATATCGATCACAAGTTCTTTATTGCTTCGCTTAGACATACTTCAATTCTGTTTCTATATGCTGGAAATAGCGTGGCTTTACGCCATTTTTGCTGACCAAATCCACTTTTGTTTCCAGAATTTCCTCTAACTCATCCGCTAGGTCAATAAAGCGAATACCGATGGGCTCATCAAATTCCACCAGAATATCTACATCGCTTTCCGCCGTTGCTTCGCCCCGACTCACCGATCCAAAAATTGCCATCGAAGCGATGTTGTATTTTTGAAATAATACCACTTTGTATTCGATCAATTTTTTCCGAATGCTTGCCAAATCTAGCATGTTTGCTTTTTTCAAAAATAACAAAATATCCGACTATTATCGTTCCACAAATTATTCCCGATTTTCACATCACTTCAACCGCTCAAACCAAAGGTTGCGCACCCTGCCCGTGGACAGGTAAAAGCCCTCAATCCGCTTTTTCTTGCGTTTGAAGGCGATTACATCCTCGGATTCCAGTAAAAACTCCTCGCCTTCCAGGGCTTGCATGAGGTTGTCGCCACGACGAAAGTGCTTGAAGATTAATTTATCACCTTGCAATTCAATCGTGTAGTGCGCCTCCAACTCCGGACAGAAATAGCGCCCGATGTACGCCTGCAATGCCTCAGGGGTTCTGGCTTCGGTGACGACCTCCGCGTCGAAGGACATATTGGTTGGCTTCGGTTTTACATTTGGTATCAATGTTTCCAGCATCAGATCAATCATCGCCTGCCGGTTGATGGCGGGCGTATTGGTTTTGATGACGATGCCCAATTCATGCTCCGGAAAATACGCCAACTGCGTGCGGTAACCCGCGCTGGAGCCCGTGTGCTGAATGCGCTGCGAGCCGCGATAGGTATCCACCGTCAAGCCAAAGGCGTAATCCAGCGTATCGCCGTTGTTCAGGATGCCGCGCTCGAGCATTTGCTGCCAGGCGGATGCGCCGCCGAGTTGGTGCGTGCGGAAGTTATCCAGCCAGCGGAGCATATCGTCGAGCGTGGTATAAACGCCGCCCGCGCCCTGCACGGTGCTGTTGTCGTAAATTTTGACGTAGCTGCCGTCTTTTTGCAAAGCGTAGGAATCGGCGCAATTGTCAAAAATTTCACCTTGAACGTTCATAATGAAGGTATGCGCCATCCCCAGCGGCTGGAAAACATTCGCCTGCATCCAGTTCTCAAAAGGCTGCTCGCCCACGCGGCTGATGATGTCCGCCAGGAGCATGTAGGCGGTGTTGCAGTACATATATTGCTCGCCGGGTTGGAAGTTTAAATCTTTCAGGTTTCGTACCAGTGCAAGCGCATCTTCCTGCTGAATCAGATCGCCCGAGCGTGCCCCGGCAATAAACGAACAATCGTAAATCTCCCGCAGTCCGCTGGTGTGATGAATCAGGTTGCGAATGATGATCGGCGTACCGAAAACCGGCACTTCGGGCAGGTACTTCCGGATGTTATCATCCACCGAGAGCTTGCCCTGTTGTGCCAGCAGCACGATGGCAAAGTCCGTCATTTGCTTGGCGACTGAGCCCATATCTGAGACCGACTGCGGCGTGAACGGCACGCGATGCTCGATGTTTGCCAAGCCATAGCCTTTGGAAAGCAACGTTTTACCGTTTTGTAAAATGCCAATGGCAAAGCCCGGCTTGTTTTCAGTTGTTAGGTTGCCGTACAGGCTGTCCAGCTTTTGCTCGATTGCGGATTGGGCGGTTGCGACCAGCGTCAGCAATGAGAGCGCAACGATGGAGAGGTGTTTTTTCATGTCGTTTCAAATCTTATAATGAAATGGGAAATTAGAAAATTTTAGCGACAAACCACTGAGAATCGGCAGCTTTGGCACGCCGTTTTATTTATTTATAATTTAATTTTGTCAAAGCACTTGGGTGAGAACGAAGTTGAAAAATTCAAAATCAAAGCGTTCCGGGCAGCCCGGGGTCATATCTAAAAAAGTGTGGCACACTTTGGAAGTGCGCCACACCTGGCGTTTTTTATCTCCTGAAGTTGCCGCTGCCCGGCTGTGGCGCTGCGCTGTTGCTAAGGCGGAAGTGGCGCAAATTGTACGTAAATGTCAGCATAAAATACTGCTGGAGCACATTGGTGATGTTGTCCTGAATAAACGTTTCGGTAACGGTACGCGAGATGCTGTTGTTCTGCTTCAGCAAGTCGAAAGCGGTCAACCGGAGTTCGCCGCGGCTATTTTTCAGGAATTTATAACCCAGGCTTGCATTCCACAACAGAAAATCCTGGTCGAAACCTTCGCCCAAGCCACTGTACAGGGTATGTGCCAGGCTGGTATTCACCACCAGTCCTTTCCAGGGCAGCAGGTTCAATTGAAAAGCCGAAACCTGGAAAAAATAGTTGTTGTTCAGTTGAGGTTGCAAGGTATTTTCGACGATGTTGTAATTCGCCGAGTAGGAAAGCGTAAAATCCACCCGCGGGTTGATATTGCTACCCAGCACCAGTCCGCCGTTCATGTTGTAGGTATTCGACTCGTTCAATTCGCCGTTGATCAAACCCGGCGTAAGGGCGTACGTGAATCCTGCATTCATGTTCAAATTGCTTTTCAGGAATTTGACCGGCATGCCGTAGGTGAAGAACGAGCGCACGTTCCAGAAGTTGTCCAGGTTGACCGGACGCGTAAGTTGTGAGCCGCGATTGAGCGTCACGCCTTCTTGCAGGAGCGTATCTTGCGTAGCGGTGAACGTAGAATTGGCAACGTAATCACTGGTATAAGTTGTGCTGATATAGGCAAAGAACGTCCGGGCTTTCTCCGGATTGGTAATATTCAGTCGCGTCAGCAAGGTTTGTGAATATTGCTGCTTGAGTTCGGGATTACCCGTGCGCAATTGCAGCGGATTGGAATTGTTGATCACATCCTGCAACTGAGTAACGGATGGCACATTGGTATTGGTGCGATAAAACAGACGCAGGTTCTTGTTTCGCGAAGGCTGATAGGTAAACATGGCGAAAGGCACGAAGTTATTAAAGCTTTTTTCGATGGAAAAATCCGCCGGAAATACCTGCGAGCTGTTCAGTTGTACATTCTGAAATTCGGCATTGAACATGAACATGGTTTTTTTGCCCCGCAGCCGGTAGCCAAGCCCACCTCGCTGCGTTACTACCTCATTCTCAAAATCGCTGGAGAGTAGGGTATCCAGCAGCGTGTATTCGCCGTTGGCATCATTGAGTTGGTTGGTAAACTGCGTTGCGTTGTTCACGTTGTAGGAGGGTCGGTAGGTGAACTGCAACTGGCTCTTTTCGCCGATTGGTTCGGTGTACATAATGCGGGAAGAGAAGGTCAAGCCATCGGAATCGGCGTCGGTTCGCTGGTCTATGTTTCGATTCTGAACCTGGCTGTCGAAAAACTCATTCGAGGAAATCAAACTATTGTCGCTATTGCTATTGTTGAAATCCGTTCGGAAACTGGCTGAAAGCGTTCGCCGGTTTTTAGCAAAGCTGTGCCGCCAGAGGATGTCGTTCGAGGCATTAAAAGCCATGCTTTCGGCGCGATTGTTATTGGTAGTAGCGCTCAGCAGATTGCTGTTTTGCAGGGTCGTCAAGCCATCGACCAGGCTCAGGGAGTTGTTATCCTGAAAGCTCAGGCTGGGCCGAACGATAATGGAATTGGAGGAGTCAATGGTGTATTCGAAGCGTACGTTCATCCGGTGGTTGTAGTTCCGGCTTTCGAAGAAGCCATCTTCATCGTAAAACTGACTTTCCGTTTCCGACAGGAAAAACTCCTGTGCCAGAATGCTCTGGGTTTCGTTATTGGAATTATTGAAAAAATAGCTGCCGTTAATTTTGATCTTTTCCCCCCAGACGTCGGTGTAGTTCAAGCCGATGGAATTGGTGGTATTGATGCCGCCCTGCTGCCCGACGAGAAAATCGTTGGGGTTGGGGCCGCCGCTGTTGCGCCCACGCCAACCGCCGCGTCCGCCAGGTCCGCCGCGTCCGCCACCATTGGCTCCGAGCGCGCCGATCAGGTCCTGGGAGGAAAAGTTTTGCTGGTTGATATTATTGGAAAGCCCAATGATGGTGATGCGTTGCTGCCCGTTAAACATATTCAGGTTGCCGCCCGTTTCGTAGCGCGAATCAGTGCCATAACCGGCATAAATTTTACCAAATTGCCCATTACTCATACCCGGTCGCGTCACGATATTGATCGTCTTTTCGGCATTGCCATCGTCAAAACCGGTAAACTGCGACTGGTCGCTCATCCGATCAAACACCTGAATTTTGTCAATCACTTCCGCCGGCAGGTTGCGCAGCGCCATCGTGGCATCGTTGCCAAAAAACTCCTGCCCGTCCACGAGCACGCGGCGCACGTCTTCGCCCTGAGCTTTCACGGTGCCATTTTCGACGGTTACGCCGGGCATTTTGCGAACGAGCTGTTCCGCATCCGCATCGGGATTGACCTTGAAAGCATTGGCATTATACTCCGTCGTGTCGCCTTTTTGCTGGGCACGAACCTGCACGCCCTCTACCGTTACGCCTTCCAGTTGCATGGCGGCCTGCTCCAGACCAATAACGCCCAAATCCTGGCTTCCGCGCTCCAATCGAATTTCCTGCTCGTGCGCCTGATAGCCGATGTAAGTCGCCCGTAGCCGGTACATGCCCGGACGCAATCCCGGCAGTGAAAAAGCGCCGTTCAAATCGGAGGTGCCGCCGAGCTGGATGTTGGTGTCGCGCAGGCTGGTCAGCAGCACATTGACGCCGATCAGTGGCTCGTTCTGGGCTTTGTCAATGAATTTGCCAGACAGAGAAACCTGCGCCATAGCCGCAGAAAACGTAGTGGAAATCGCCAGGCTCAGGGCGAATGCTATCCTGAATAGCTGAGGTAATTTTTTCATTTTCAATTAATTGTTTTAGTGTGGTGCACCTTTGAGGCGCGCTACAATTTTTAGGAATTCAAATATTTTGATGACAAATACGCTTGAAATTTTTCCCGGTATTGTTCGGAAACCACCACCGCAAAATCACCGATAATAATGCGGCTACGCTCCACTGATTCTATTTTCTCCAGATTGACGATGTACGAACGATGCACACGCATAAAAGCCTCCGCCGGAAGCTTTTCCTCCAGCGCTTTTAAGCTCATCAGCGTCAGAATTGGCTTGGGCTGCGATGTCAGATGAATTTTCACGTAATCTTTCAATCCCTCGAAGTACAACACCTCATTCAAGTTGATTTTGATGAGTTTGTATTCCGATTTCACATACAGAAATGGTGACTTTTCGGCTGTTTCGGCTGCCCCGGCTTTCATTTGAATGTAAGATTTTGCCTTCGTAGCAGCACGTAAAAATTCTTCGTAATTGAAGGGCTTCAGTAAGTAATCCACCGCATCTACTTTAAAGCCTTCCAGCGCATATTCTTCAAATGCTGTTGTGAAAATCACCCGCGGGCCGTCCACCAGCGTGCGCGAAAATTCTATACCGCTCAAATCCGGCATCTGAATGTCCAGAAAAATCAGGTCAATAGCCTGGGTATTGAGTTGCTCCATTGCTTCGAATGCACTGGCACATCGCCCCGCCAACTCCAAAAATGGCGTCCGGTTCACGTAGCTCTCAATCAAATCCAGCGCCAGCGGCTCATCATCTACAACCAGACATTTTATTTTATTCATGGTTTTTTTATGATTCCTTAATAACAAAATAACAAACTCACGTATCTTTACGCTCCAGTTCAATTTCCAACAAAGTTATAAATACGCCTTCCTTCACCTCCTGATGAAAGCTGTGCCGACCGGGATAAAGCAATTGCAGGCGCTTTTTCAGGTTTTCCACGCCTATACCGGAGCCACCTTTATCGCGCTCATCTTTCGGAAAATTAGTGTTTTGTAATTCAAAAATAAGCCGCTGCCCTTCCCGTTTCATCCGAATGGAAATGAAAGAGGGCTGGTTGGCACTCACGCCATGCTTAAAACTATTTTCCACCAGCGGAATGAAAAGCAGGGGCGCTATCTGAATACGCTGCGTTTCCGTGGGAAAGTCAGACGTTATGGTCACTTTGTCGGTTAGCCGCAACTGCATCAACTGGATGTAATTTTTCAAAAAGCGAATTTCGTCATCGAGAGGTACCTGCCCGCCGTTGGTATTGTACAACAGATAGCGCATCAGTTT
>CAZFBU010000090.1:0-17702 GCA_964517175.1 uncultured Saprospiraceae bacterium | reverse complement strand
TATTGTAAAACCGTAATCTTATTCCTTCCTAATCGAACAGTACCCTCTTTTTCCAGCTGCTTGAGCAGGCGCGAGATGGCTTCGCGAGAGGCATTCAGGTCGTAAGCAATTTCCTGGTGGGTGGTGCTGATTTCATTAGAACCGGTCACTTTGGCTTTGCGCTCCAGGTATTGCAGCAGCCGCTCGTCCATTTTCTGGAAGGCAATGCTATCGATGGTTTTCACCATTTCCAGCATGCGATTATCGTAAGAAAGCATCACAAAATTTTTCCAGCTCTGGTAGCGGCTCATCCAGTCGTCCATGTAGCGAATGGGGATGCCGATGATGAGCGAATCTTCTTCGGCTATGGTTTTGATCTCGCTTTTTTTGTTCATCATGCAGCAGGTGAAAGACATGGTGCAGGCATTGCCAGGCTCGAGGTAGTAGAGGAAAATCTCGCGCCCGTCTTCGCCTTCGCGGATCACTTTGATGCTGCCTTCCAGCACCAGGGGCACCACCTTGATATAGCTGCCAAAATCCATGATTGTTTCGCCGGCTTTGAAAAACATCAGTTTGCCGACGTGGCTGATTTCTTCCTGCAAGCCGCGCTCCGCCAGTTGCGGGTAGTGTTTGCGCAGCAACTCCATCATTTCCGCTTTGGAAGTACTACTCGTTATCATTTTTAAAAAGTTGAATGGTTGATGAGTTGATAGGTTGAACGCGTGTTATACTTCTGAACGTTCAACATTTGAACTGTGCTTACTTTTTGACGGATCGTATTTTACATTCAAATTGATCCAGATGGAACGCGCCAGCCGGAAAATATACACAAAAAAGAGCGTAACGACGGCAATCAACAGCAAAAAAGATGCCTCGGTACTCCAGCCGAATACCCAGTGAAACAGCGCCACAAAGCCAATGCAGAACCAACCCATGAAAATGTAGGAAATGAACATAGCGCCGTAGTAAAATCCAGGTTCCGGCTCAAAGTTCTGACCGCAAACCTCGCATTGCTCTTTCATTTTAAAGGGCTGTTTGAACGAGAAGGTCGGCTCCGGAAACATGTCCGCCTCGTGGCATTTCGGGCATTTAAAACCCAGGATACTGTATAATTTACTACCTTTCCGAAAAATACGCATCGCAATTCTTTTGTGTTTACGAAATATGAAGATTTCTTCATGTATCCAGGCGTGAAAAAAGCGTCAATGGCTTTGACGCTACGCGCTTTTACATGTTACACTGACAATTTTCCAGGCACTCAATGATGAGGGAAACATCGCGTTCCTTCAGCGAGTAGAGCATACTTCTGCCGTCGCGCTTTACGCTCAGGATGCCTTTCAGGCGCATATTCTGCAGGTGGTGCGAAGTGAGGGATTGTTCGCTGCCCAACATCTCACAAATTTCCGTTACCGACAGGCGCGGGTGCTGCTCCAGCAAATGCACAATACCCAGTCGCAGCGGATGCGCCACCGTTTTCAGGATAAACGCAATGCGCTCCAGTTTTTCCGCCTCTTTCGCATTCAGCGTACCATTTTTGGTGTCCATGTCATTCAATTTAAACAATAGTGATGATTCTTGTCATTTTTGCAAAAAAAATTGATGTGCATCAAATTTTTTGCAATTTACCCGTTTAAAGATAGCAATTCCTACCCACGAAAGCAAACAGGTACAATTAGAATAGCGCAAAGGGGAAAATGGTTGCAACAAAGCAAGGAAAAACATAGAACACTAACATTCGGGGACCAGTATCGGGATATTCACCGCCAGCCCGCCGAGGGAAGTTTCCTTGTATTTATGGTTCATATCCTGGGCGGTTTCCCACATCGTTTTCACTACATCGTCGAGAGAGACTTTGGCTTTGGTGGGGTCACTTTCCAGCGCAATATTTGCCGCCGTAATGGCTTTCACCGCGCCCATGGAGTTGCGTTCGATGCAGGGTACCTGCACCAGTCCGCCCACGGGGTCGCAGGTGAGGCCGAGGTGGTGTTCCATGGCGATTTCTGCTGCCATGAGTGCTTGTCCGGGGCTACCCCCCAGGCACTCAGTGAGCGCTGCCGCTGCCATAGCCGAGGAGACGCCAATTTCCGCCTGGCATCCGCCCATTGCTGCGGAGATGGTGGAGTTCTTTTTGAAAATGCTGCCAATTTCCCCAGCCACGAGCAGGAATTTCACGATCTCATCGTCACCGACTTCTTCTTCCGAAAAACAAATATAGTACATGAGCACCGCCGGGATGACCCCAGCAGCTCCGTTGGTGGGCGCCGTGACCACTTTGCCAAAGTTGGCATTTTCTTCGTTGACGGCCATAGCGAAGCAGCCAATCCACTTCACAATTTTGGCGAAAGCCGGATGGCATTTTTTAATCTCGGCGATCCATTCATCCACATTGTTGTACGTTGCATCGCCCATCAGTCTTTTGTAGATGCTGGCGGCGCGGCGCGTCACGTCGAGTCCACCGGGCAGCGTGCCCTCGGTATGGCAGCCGATGTACATGCAGTGGCGCATGACGTTCCATATTTGCAGCAAGCCTGCCCGTGTTTGTTCTGGTGTACGCCAGGCTTTTTCATTTTCCCAGATGATATCGGCAATACCGGCATTTTGCTGAAAGCAATAATTGAGCAATTCGCGCCCGTAAGCAACCGGATAGGGAAGCGCTACCTGTTGTTGGCTGGGGGTTTCGTTTTCTTTAACCACAAAGCCCCCTCCGATAGAGAAGTAAGTAGCTTCGTGCAAGAGGTCTTCGCCGGCATCGAAAGCGCGAAAAGTGACGCCGTTGGGATGAAAGGGCAGGGATTCGGAAAAGAGAAACTGGATATCCTGATCGGGACGGAAGACGATGTCGATTTTGCCACCGAGGCAGAGCCGATGTTCCTGATGAATACGCCGGGGTATTGTTTTCACTTCCAGCGGGTCGATGGAAACGGGGTCTTCGCCATTCAACCCCAAAAGAATTGCGACATCCGTGCCATGCCCCTTGCCGGTAAGGGCGAGCGAGCCATACAAATCGACCTCCACGTGCCGGGCATGGGGCAGCAGGTTGTGATCGGCAAGTTCCTGCACGAAGCGTTCGGCAGCGCGCCAGGGGCCAAGCGTATGCGAGCTGGACGGGCCTACGCCTATTTTAAGCATATCAAATACACTAATGGGTTCCATTGGTTAGGTGATTTAAGTAACGATCAAATAATATTGGAACATTGCGGGCTTGCCGCAAGTTCGTAAACAAAATGGAACCCCCAAACTAAATTTTTCAATTCGTTACTTCGTCTTTAAAACGCAGCGCGAGGAAGCGGTTGTCCAACTCAGGCGAGGGCTTGTCAAAGAGAAAAAAGACCATTGCAATGCCTTTGCCCTCGGCGTAGAGGGAAAGCAGTTTGCAGTGTTTGCTGGTGCTAAACTGCTCTTTGGGCTGAAAAAAATAAATTTTACCCCAGTCGGCATTAAAGTCTTCCCGAAGCGCTTCTTCTTCCAGCGACAATACGGTGATGACGGCCTCAGGGTCGTTGCTGGCAAGGTGCGCGACCATACGCACGGTCTCCACATGGGGGGCATTAAAAGCGGGGCCTTTCTCGCTGTAAGGTGCGATGAGGTAGCGCACTTCCATGTCTTCCTTTCGGGAGTGCATGGCGAAATCGCAGGGTTGATAATACTCTTTGTATATTTTCCGGGTTTTATAATTTCCTTCCACCGGCTCGTAAAAATCTATTTCCGCATGGTTGAGCAGAGACAGAAAATCATCCGAATATTTTAGCTGCCCGAAGGCAGTTTGTGTAAGAAACCAGCTCACAATCAGCAGTATTACCTTTGCATTCATACCCAAATACCTTTTTTCCAAGATAAGGACATACCGCCATTACGGCAAATTTTTTTCCGCGTTTTGCAAAAAAAGAAAAGCGCTCCACCCGGAAATAAAGGGTGGGGCGCTTCGTAACCCAAACAAATTAAACACAAAAACTACTTTAAAGGCATTTCAAAGCTAAAGGTTTAATTTTGTCGGGGTGGAAAAAAATATACCTTTTTGTGACAGGGTACTTTTCAGGTATTTTGGCTTCATCGCAATCGTGAATACCTTTATTAACGCTATTTTCGTCATTTATAACAGAATACACTACACACGTAACAACCGATAGTTATTAGTGCGATAGAAAAACTGCGATTTTGTGACAAAACATTATCGAAAAAAGATCAGACGGGTGCGACGCGTATTTTTTCTTTGATAGATTGAATGAGTGCCGGAGATGGCTTGCGGCGATGAATTTTACTTTTGATGAATTCGCGAAACGATTGTTCCTGGCTGAGTACTTCCAGGTAGGCAGGATTGGCTTTTATTTCTTTGAGCAGTTCCATTTCAGCGCTTTCGCTCAGCTCATTATCAAGATACATGGTGACCTTTTGCACTAACTCGTGATGATTATGACTTCTCATTGTTTTGGATTTTTTGTCACTCTGTGGCGGCAGATAGCGGACACCTGATGGCTAGCGGACAAACCAGTAGTAAGCGCCACCCGAATCGCGAGAAGGCGAGCGGAATAAGGACTACTGGGGAAATGCCCAATGAATGTCTTATGCTGTTTTTTGTCATCATGTGCGTGCGTAACAACCAACAAAGTGTTTTGTTAAACAATTTAAGGTTTGATCTTTTTAAAATATATTACAAATTCATTTTCAATACGCTTATTCTTCCTGGTCATAACCCAAAGAACGGGCATATTCCCGAAGCTTATCCTTGAGCATATTGCGCGCGCGGTGCAGGCGCGAGCGCACCGTACCAATGGGAATGTCCAGTATTTTAGAAATTTCTTCGTACGTAAACCCTTCAATATCACATAAGAGAATAACCACGCGAAAATCGACCGGCAGTGCGTTGATGGCGTTGGTCACTTCGTCGCCCATCATGCTCTGGAACATTTCCTCGCGCAGATCAGCATAACTTGCGTAATTGGTATCTTCGTCGCCCTCCTGATAGCCGGCGATGTCTTCATAGTCTATCTTCGTCGGTTGCTTGCTCTTGCGCCGGTACTGGTTGATGAAGGCATTTTTCAATATTTTGAACAACCAGGCTTTGGCGTTTGTGCCTTCCTTATACTTATCAATAAAGCGGTATGCCTTCATGTACGTTTCCTGCACGAGATCATTGGCATCTTCTTCGTTGTAGGTCAAATGGTAGGCAAAGGTATATAGAGCATCTATCTGAGGCAGGAACTCTTCCTCGAAGATGCGTTCGTATCGTTTTGTATCGTTCTCCGGCGTCATTACCATAAAGGTAGAAATTTTTTCCAAAAATTTTCGACGCATTGTCGGTGACGTTTCCAACTAAAAATTAACCGGAAAAGTTTCAAAAAAGGAAAGAATGATTGCGCGGGCGGTAAAATCAACACTGGAAAGTTGGGCTAAAAGTCAACAATTTCAATGTCCTTGGCGATTTTTTCAAACCAGGCAAGGGGCGCCAGGTTTTTATCGCCGGTGAGCGTATCGCACTTAAAAAAAAGATAATAGAGCTGCAGATTGTCTCCCAGCAGTTCCAGCAAATTGTGAAAACGACGGGTACCCTCCGTAGGCTGATGGAAGAGATGGATAGAACGCCAACTGAAGTAAGCTTCATCGTGATATTCGATGATGTCCAGCAATGCCGGATTGTCCGTAAATCGTTCTATAAATTGGCGCGCCAGGATGCCATGGTGCCTGGTCCAGTCGCGCGGCGTGCTTTTGTCTTCCAGGTACTTGAATGTGTCGTGCGAAAAAGCGACGAGCCGCAGCAAACGGCGGTTCTGGTCATTCACAGGTAATTTATCTATATTTTCCAACACTTCGCGCACGTGTTTATAGATTTCACCTTCCGGATGGCCGTAGCGCGGCACTCCCCAATGCAACCCCTTCACAAACGCCGGTTCGCTCAGCAGTTGTCGCTCCAGGTCCGTTTCGGGACGTAATTCTGCTTCCAGGTTCACTTGCTCTCTGTTAGAATGCGGCCCCGACAACAGCCCTGCTGTTTCCCGATCAAAAAGCTGTTTTCCCGTATCTTTCAAACCGCTGTTAATTTCCTGTTAAATAGATTTTTAAGTGTAACAAAGCCTTGTATTCGGCAGTTAATTTGAATATTGCTTTTGCGAAAAATAAGGAATAATTTTGCCATAAATAACGATTAAAATACAAAATTTAACGAAAATATGAAGCAGTTATTTTCTCTAATTTTGGCCGGAATGGCGGGAGGACTTATCACCCTCGGCGGTCTGTTCCTTTTTCAGCACCAACAATCAAACATAAACAACGCATTACCAGCGAATTATACCCAAAAAGTAAAACTACAGCCCCAGTCTGCTTATACAAATGATTCGGGTGCACTCCAGACAAGTGATATTCCATTTGATTTTACCAAAGCTGCCGAGCGTTCGATGCCAACGGTGGTACACATCACGGCAACCGCCGCCCGGCAGACTGCCCGCCAGGAGGATCGAGATCAGGATATCAACCCGTTCCGCTTTTTCTTCGGCGATGACCTTTTTGGGGGTCAGGCACCGCGGGAAGGCAGTGGCTCAGGCGTCATTTATACCCGGGATGGTTACATCATTACCAACAATCACGTAGTCGAATTTGCGGATGAACTGGAAGTTACCCTGTACGATAATCGAAAATTCAAGGCAAAACTTATCGGTCGGGATGAACGCACCGACCTGGCAGTGATCAAAATCGAAGCCAATGATTTGCCCGCCATTCAATTATCCGATTCCGATCGCGCCAAAGTAGGCGAATGGGTATTGGCAGTTGGCAATCCGTTCAATTTGACTTCGACCGTCACCGCCGGCATCATCAGCGCCAAGGGCAGGAGCATTAATCTGCTGCGCGGCGGCTCTTCCATCGAAGCCTTCATTCAAACGGATGCTGCTGTAAACCCCGGCAACAGCGGCGGCGCGCTGGTGGATACCGACGGCAATCTGCTGGGCATTAATACCGCCATTGCCACGCGCACCGGCTCTTTCCAGGGGTATAGTTTCGCCATTCCTGTAAACCTTATGCAGCGCATTGCTGATGACATCATCGAGCACGGTACGTATCGCCGTCCTTTGCTCGGTATCAATATTTACAACCTCGATAGCGAGGTAGCCTCTGAACTTGGCGTGAATATTTCGCAGGGGGTTGTCGTGGATCAGGTACAGGACGGTGGCTCTGCACAGTACGCTGGTATTCTGCCGCAGGATGTGATTACCGAAGTAGATGGGCGAGCCGTGAAAACCGTACCGGAATTGCAGGAAATCGTAGGCAGAGCAAAAGTGGGTGACGTGCTGAATGTGAAAGTAAACCGACAAGGTAAATTGCAGGAAATACCCGTGAAATTGAAAGCAGAAACGCCCAACTGATGTTAAGAAATCCTTAACAATTCATTTGCAACAAAAACGTTCAAATGAGAGTTATTGCGATATAAAAGACTTGTTTAAAGTTGGTTTTTCGTTTTGTTTTGATGCGTCTGTCCCTGCTTTGGGGCAGACGTTTTTTGTGTACTTTATCTTGCCATTCACCTCTCAGAATGCTCCATTTGTCACCTTTGCAAAGGTAAGAAAGTTACTTTTTGTATCCGCTTTGCGTCTCAAAAAATAGTAGTTTAACATTATAACGCTATTTTACCATGACACTATTCCGAACATTTTTCCACGATCTGACCGGGTTGTTATACCCGCATCTTTGCCTGGCTTGCAAAGATAGCCTGCCATCGCGCCGGGAATGTATCTGCCTGAGTTGCCAGCTCAAGCTGCCAAAAACCAATTTTCACCTGGAACGCGACAACCCCTTTACCGAACGCTTCTGGGGGCGGCTGGAAATTGAGCACGGTGCTGCTATGTATCACTTTGTGAAAGGCGGAAGCGTGCAGGCGCTTATCCACCAACTAAAATACCTGGGTAAACGCCAGGTGGGCATTCGGCTGGGGCAATGGTACGGTGAGCAATTGCGGGCGTCAGCGCATTTCAAAAATATCGACGTGATCGTGCCCGTGCCGCTGCACGCCCGCAAGGAGCAAATGCGCGGCTACAACCAAAGCGCCATGTTTGCGGCCGGACTTGCGCAGTCCATGCAAATACCTATGCTGCCAAATGTTTTGGTACGGAGGATTTTCACGGACACACAAACCAATAAATCGCGCCTCGAGCGCCTGGAAAATGTACAGGACGTTTTTGCGGTACAAGCTTTGGAGAGCCTGAGGAACAAACACGTTTTGCTGGTGGATGATGTGATGACAACCGGCGCTACGCTGGAAGCTTGCGGTGCAAAAATCCTCGAAGTAGAAGGAAGTAAACTGAGCCTGGCTACCATTGCCATTGCCGATTCGTGATGGCACTTACAATTGATGAAAAGCAGGGCGCGTCCGGGCAGTGTCGTAGATGATTTTGAGCCGGGTAATTTTCCCGTTTTCATCGATGTCAAAAATATCCACGCAGTCAAATTCTGAAACGAGACCGTTTGCCATCGTCCAGCAGTAGCGAAAATTAAGGCTGGCGCGGCGTCCGCTTTCATTGGTAAATACATCCAGAAAGGTTAACTCAGAATTTCGGGTATCCGCCAGCAATTTCTGGTAAAATTCGGTTGCCGGCTGCTCACCGTACAGCGGTGAAAGCACAAGGGCATCGGAGGCAAATAATTGCAGGAGGGCTTTGTAATCACCCCTGGCCAGGGCATCAAGGTAAGCTTTGGCGATGGTTGTCGCATTCATCGCATGGGTTCTTTTCTGATTGTAAAATAGAAAGCGCTGCCGCTGTTGGGTTCTGATTCTACCCAGATTTTTCCCTGATGGTGTTCCACAATGCGCTGACAAATTGCCAGTCCGATGCCGGTTCCCTGCGTGTCTCTGGTTTTGTGCAGGCGCTTGAAAAGCTGAAAAACCTCTTCCTGCTTTTCCAAAGGAATGCCCAACCCATTGTCGCGCACTTCAAAAAGCCAGTGATCATCGTGACGGATGCACTGCAAGCGGATAACCGGCGGCACACCTTCGCGATGGAACTTGATTGCATTGGTGAGGAGGTTTTGAAACAACTGCTTGATTTGTGTTCTGCTGCCTCTAATCGTTTCGGGCATTTGCCCAATGAAAATCTCCGCTTCCTTGTGCCGAATCAATTGATGAATATCTCCGGCAATAACATTTAGCAATCGCTCCAGTTCGATTTGTTCGTATTGCACTTCTTCACTGCTGATGCGGGAATATTCCAACAGATCCTCGATCAGAGCATTCATACGCAGGGCGCTGTCCATCATAAACTGAAGGTGGCGCTGTCCTTTTTCATCGAGCTGAGCGCTGTAGTTTCGCTGCAGTATTTGAGCAAAGTTGTGCATATTGCGCACCGGCTCGCGCAAATCGTGGGAAGCGATATAGGCGAAGTTTTCGAGTTGAAAATTGGACTCAATGTATTGCCGCAATTCCTGGTTTTTCTCGTCGAGTTCTTCCAGTTTTTTCTGCAATTCGTTTTTGGCGCGTTTGCTTTCCGAAATATTCCGCACCGCCATTATCACTTCATCATCACTGATCGGGCTGACTCTGCCTTCATAATGCAACAATTCATTTTCCGTAGGCAGCGTATATTCAAATAGCTGAATATCTTTATGCTGCAGTGCCTGCTGAATAGCTTGCAACCCGATTTCCGAGATGTGTTCGGGCAGTACTTCCGATAACCGCTTGCCGATAAATTCCAGGGGAGGAACCAGTGGCGTCTCATTTTCATTTTCGGATTCGTAATAATCCAAAAAGATACCAGCCCGGTTGATTCTGAATTTCAAATCCGGAAGTGCGTTGACAATGCCCTGCAGGATACGCTGGCTTTCGCGCAGCGCCTGCTCGGCTTTCCGGCGTTCGGTGATGTCTTGTTGGGTACCCCACACGCCCCATACTTTCCCGTCTTTGATATCGCCAATAGCGTGATTGAGCAGGTACAGTATTTCACCATTGGCACCCGGCTCCCGGCTTTCGGAATTGGCAACCTGAAAGTTGCTTTGTACAAATTCCAATGTGGCCCGGCGGTTTTGCTCAAAGTACGCCCCTTTGTGCGCATCATAAACCCGCAAACCAACCAGCTCGCCCGGGTCATCCACCCCGTACATCCGGGCAAAAGCCGCGTTGCATTCTTCAATATACCCGTATTGGTAATACATATCCACCTGTTCTTCATCTGGTATATCCAACGGAATGGGCTGCTCAAACTTCAGATAGTAAATCCCGTCGTAGCTGTATCTGATAAAATTCCGATAGCGTTGCTCGCTCCGCTTCAGGGCATCTTCCGCCAGGCGTCGCTCCGTAATATCCTGTTGCGTGCCCCAAATGCCACATAACAGACCATTTTCTGCATTACCTATCGCATGATTGATTAAGTAGATCGGCTCGCCGGACTTGCGGTATTCTATTGTTTCCGTATTGACAGATTTGTAACCATTTTCAAAAAAGCGCTGTACCGAAGCCCGGTTTGATTCAAAGTATTCACTGAAATGGATTTCACGGGTGCGCCAGCCCACGAGTTCTGCCGGTGACTCCCGCCCGTACATACGCGCAAAGGCTTTGTTGCATTCCGAAATAAAGCCATCCCGATAATAGCGCTCCAACTGCACCTCCATCGGGAGATGAGTGGGTATGGGCTGCTCAAATTCAATGTAATAGATACCATCGTAGCTGTATTCGATAAAGTCTCTGTACCGCTGCTCGCTCGCTGCCAGGCGCTGCTGCGACTCCACGTTCGCTGTTACATCCTGCACAACGGCCAGGTATTCTTTCAGGCGACCATCCGGATGGCGACTGAATACTTTGGCGCGTTCGTAAAAGTGCACCCAGCGCCCGTCCTTATGCTGCAGCCGGAAGTGTTTTTCGGCAATTTCTTCTCCGGTAAAACGCTCCAGGCGTTGAGTAAACTTCTCCGATTGTCCTCTATCTTCCGGATGCAACCTGCCCACCAGCAAATCAAAAAGTGAAGACACTTCGTTTTCGCGAAATCCAAGTATGGGAAACGACAAATTGTGATAAGTAAACCTCCGATTTTCAAAATCCACCAGCAGTATCCAATCGGGAATAGTGGAAGTGATGCTCTCACTGAAGTTACGCTCTTCCTGCAGGCGATCTTTGGTTTTTTTGATGTCCGTAATATCGGTTATCGTCGTAAAAATTTCGGCTTCGCCTCCGTTTTTCCGAATGATGGGCACTTTGGAGATTTGCACGTATCGCTTTTTGCCACTGGGGCTGGGTACTTCACGCAGCATATCCAGTCGTGGCTTTCCATCTTTGATGATTTGGACATCTTCCTGCCGGGCTTTTTCCATGGCTGCCGTATCCGGATGGAATTCAAAGATGCTTTTACCTTCCATTTCGGCTGGTGTGGTACGGTGTAGTGTAGCCATCGCTTTATTCACCAGCGTGAATGCTCCGCGTTCGTTTTTTGCATAAATGGGATTGGGGCTGCTGTCAATAATCTGCCTCAGATAATCCTGCTGCTCCCGCAGTGCCCGTTCTGCCCTTTTTCTTTCCAGGAAATTTCCCAGGTTGGAAACGAATGGCAGCAAAAACTCCCGCCGGTTATTTGCCCAATCGGTATCCTGGCTTCGACTCACAAACGAGATGCCGCCCCAGATTTTGCCGTCCATTACAATGCGGAAACTCAGATAAGAACCAACATCCATTTTTTCCAGTAACCGTCGCAACGCGGCGGGGGTATCTTCGGTACGGGCAACGGTTGTCGTGCCATGCTGCATCATCGCCCCGACGCGCTGCCGCACCGTATCTGTTTCCAACGGGAAGGCGATTGTTTCTTTTTCCATCTGGCGCCACCCTCCTTCCTGCCGCTGCAATCCGAAGCACACCCGGGATATGATTTTGTCGGTTTCGATATGCGTATAATCGAACAAATACATGCCGTCGCATTCCATTGCTTCGCAAACCACCTGAAAGGCTCGTTCCAGCACGTACTCGGTATCCTCATTTTGCAATAAGAAGGACAGCCCCTGATTGACCGCCTGCATGAGCGCCAACTCTTTTTCGCCGACCAACCCCGCCTGAAACACCTGACTTTGAATTTTCATTTTTTGATATTCTTATGAGCTACTTCATCCAAAGTATTGCATTTTTGTTTGGGTCGTGCAAGAGAGACAATTACAATATAAGATTTTTCTGCAACAATTCATTTTTTGTCAAATTTGAATGGAGAAAAAATACGGCGCATTGGATCAGTTGGGGCACCGTTTCAAAAGCGATGCCCCAGAAAGATGTATGTACGCAGGTTTTGCCGGATGTCACCTTCCGCTTGTACGGGCACAGAAAACGTAACTTTCACCGGACCAATAAAAGAATTGTAACCAAGCGTAACGCTCGCACCTACGATAGATTGATAATCGCGGTTGGCGAAATTGTTGCTGATTACATTCGGTTGATTGTAAAAACCAGCATTCACATCGAAGGCCGTCATCAGGTTGTCCCGCAGAAAATACTGATACCCGACGCCCAGTCCGAATACATTCTGCGCCACAATTTCATTGGGTTTCAGTCCGTGAAATGGCAGTGCACGGCGGTTGAGCGCATCCGGAGCACCCAGCAGAAAAAAGTCACCGAAGGTATTATTAGGATTGAGAATCATACCCATGAATGGATGGACGACCAGCGAAGCGCGTTTGTGCAGCTTCAGATAACTACTGGCGGTAAACATCAGCTTGGTATAAGGCTGGAATGCAAAAATGGAATCTTTCGGTACCAGCCCGGGAGAGATGCCAGTTACCCGGAAGCGGTTGTTGCGCAAATGCTTGATATTTACGCTAAGTTCCGTGCCGCTGGTCGGAAAGATATTACGATCCAGCGTATTGAGTTTCAAAAACCCGAAGGCGTTATAATTTCGGTAAGCGAGCTTATCGAATGGCACGTCATCGCCCGCGCGCGGTCGGAAGCGCAGGTTTTCCCGCTGGAATCCCCCGCCGATCAGGGTATTTCTACCCAATCGCTTCTGTATTCCCAGGTCAATGGGATTATCAAAAATGGCAAACTCTTCATTGCGCAATCCATTGCGAAAGATCGGAATTTCATCGCGATTGAACTGCATATGAGCGAACAACGCCGTCGTGTTGGTTTTGCCAATGTATTTTAAAAACTCAAAATTAAAGCGATAATTACTGGCGATTTTACCGGTTACAACCAGCCGGGAAGCCGTCGTAATCCAATTGCGCAGGATCATGCTGGCCAAAAAGCCCGCTTCTGAGTAGGTGTCGTAGTTGATGGCTGCCAGCAGCGAAATGGGCGATTTTTCCCTGACTTTGATGAGCAACTCATTGTTATTGTCGATATTAGAAAACAAGCGGTAGTCCACCAGTTCGTAATAATTCGTACCATACAAACTATTTACGCGCTCGGACAGGAGTGCGGGAGTTACTTGCTCGAGGGGCAGAATGCCAAAATCGCCAATGATGTTGGAACCCGAAAAGCTTTTATTGCCAATGACACTGACCCGGTCAATGCAAATAGAATCCTGATGAGGCAGCGGCGTAATACTGGGCGGCGGCCCGAGTTGGTTGAGCGAATCCGCCAGCGCTTTCAGTTGGGCAAACTGCGCTCTGGCGGCAGTTTCTCCCCGGACGATAATAGAATCGGTACTCTTAAAATTCTGAGCTGCGTAGCCATTCAGATCAGGTTCGATAAAAATATTACACAATGGAATGCCTCGTTCCGCATCCTGGATGCCTGGCAAAAAGAGCGCCTGCGTGATGACGCCGGTCAGCGTGTTGAGGGTTTCGAGTTCGGCCCGCCGGGCACCGGTATAAACGCCGATGATAACATCCGCGCCCATTGCCAGGGCTTCGCGCACCGGGAAGTTGTTCAGCAAGCCACCGTCCACTAGCAGGAACGAATCCCGCATGATGGGCGTAAAAGCCGTAGGAATAGCCATGCTGGCACGAAGAGCATCCGGCAGATAACCGTTATTGAGAACCACGGGTTGGCCCTTTATGATGTCGGAGCCAATACACTCGAAGGGAACGGGCAGTTGATGAAAATCACGGATGTGGTGTGCCGGTATCGTGAGTTCGGTGAGCAGTTTTGATATTTGTTGTCCGCGAACAAGCCCGCTGGGCACTTTCACACGCCAGTTTTCAATGGGCAACTCCACGAGGGAATTTTCAAAATAGACCTTCTCTTCGTAGATGACTTCATTGAGCGGAATGCGATCGCTGAGCACCTTGTCCCAATCCTGGGAAAGCACAATTTCTTCCATCGTCTGGGCATCATAACCAATGGCGTAGAGTCCGCCGATGATGCCTCCCATGCTCGTACCGGTGATGATATCGGGCACGATACCGGCTTCTTCCAGTACTTTGAGTACGCCAATGTGCGCCATACCTTTGGCGGCGCCGCCACTGAGCACAAGTCCGAGTTTTGGGCGCTGGGAAAGGGTATCCGGTATTTGACCGGGAAGCTGCGTTGAAACTAATAGTACAACCAGCGAGAGAAAACGGGCTTTCATAAGGTGCGGGGATTCTTGTTGTTAATGTTAGCTTGCTTGCTTATCGAACCAGATTACTTCATTGGGATAATTAAATATCATCGTTTTTCTCTCTGTAAGATTTTAAAAAATCTTCCACGATATCATCAATAATGTCTTTCAAATAAGTACGCTCCAGTCTGGCAATAGTTTTAAGCCGCTCCAGTTTTTTTTGGTCAAAAAGCAAGGTGATGCGGCGGGTCGGTTTTTCCTGATATTCGATTTGGGAAGGCGCTACCGTGCTGCGGATGAGCGCATCCAAGCCGCCGGATGGGCGCCGGGGGCGTTTTTTGATCTGTGCATCTGCCTCGGGGGGCTTGCTTTCAGATTGTTGTAATTGCTCTTCAAAAGATTCTTCAAAAGATTCTTCTAAAAAATTTTCGAGATCGGAGGAAAAATTCTTGCCGTGCGAACTCCGCCCAATCGCCGCAGATCGCTTTTTACCAGCGCTTTTGCCGGAGAGCAACACCGATTCTTCCGAGAGGATCGCGGAGTCGTCTTCGCCAAAAAGGCTTTCAACGCTTTCTATGAATTTTTTCCTACTCAATTGTAATGGTTCAAAAGTTTAATGTAATTGTTAATTGCTAGTAATCAGTAGTTTGCATTTTTACACTAAAAACTTATAAACACCTAATTATCAAAGACATGGAAGTCACCTCAATTAACGAATAACGCCGAAAGTCCGAGGGACTCCTACGGAGCATCCCTACGGGACATTGTCCACGTATTTATCTATCATGCACTACTCTTCCGTTGCCGTCGTTTGTTCGCTTTTGCCTGCTGCGATACCATTTTCCATGCGGTCTATGATTTCCCGGCAAAGCGCCAGATAGTCCTCCGCACCGGGCGAATTGGCGCTGTACTCAAAAATATCCTGCCGCCGCGAAGGCGCTTCTGCCAGCGCTACATTATCCCGAATCATCGTGTCGAATACCAGGTTGCCAAAATATTTTTTGATCGTTTCTACAACGTCGCGGTTCAGTACCTTGCGCTGGTCGTACATGGTAGCAATCACACCAGCAATCTCCAGGTTCCTGTTCAGTCGTGCCCGCACCTTTTGAATGACCTGCTTAATCTTTGCCAACCCCTGCATTGCCAGAAACTCCGTCTGCAACGGAATGATGACGTAATTGCTGCCGGTCAGGGCGTTCAGGGTCAGTAATCCCAGCGATGGCGGACAATCTATGATAATAAAGTCGTATTCTTCCCGCACCGGTTCGAACAGTTCGCGCAGAATCTGCTCGCGCCCTGCCTCATTGATGAGTTCCATTTCCGCACCCGATAAGTCCAGCGTGGAAATAACCACGTCGAGGTTTTCTTTGATCGTAAAGGGCCTGAGTTCTGACTCGCCGCGCAGGGCTTCATAAATGGTGACCGGCTGCCGGGGCACGCCGAGCGAAAGGGTCAGGTTCGCCTGGGGGTCGAGATCAACCAATAGCACTTTTTTGCCCAGTGCTACCAGACCGGCGCCGATGTTGATCGCGCTGGTTGTTTTGCCGACTCCGCCTTTATGATTGAGTAAAGAAATTACAATCCCCATAGTCCTTGTTCTGTTTGCCGTAGCGAATACTCTGATGCTATCATGCTTCAAATTGTAAAATAACGCTTTTACTGCGATAAACGCAAATTGTTGGCAAAAATATACGGAAGCTCGCAATTATAGTGTGAGCAGCGACCTGTTTTGACAATCGAACCGCTACAAACAGATACACACTGATGGATTGAAAATGGCACAAACTGTCGAAAATGTCGCAATATTTTTGTAATTTTAATGCAAAATTACCAATACCATGACCGCAGTTGCCAACCGATTTGAGGGTTTCGTTGCGCTTGCTTTTCCCGGCAAGGGCATGAGCGATGAGCAGTTCTTTGAATTTTGCCAACTGAACCGGGACTTAAAAATCGAACGCAACGCACAAGGAGAAATCATCATCATGTCACCAACAGGAGGTCAAACCGGAAACTGGAACGCTTTATTGACAAGCGAACTCGTTATATGGAACAGAGACGCAAATCTGGGTATCACATTCGATTCCTCAACTGGTTTTAAACTGCCCAATGGCGCTACCTACGGACCCGATGCCGCGTGGATGTCCCATGCAAAATGGAACGCACTCAGCGCTGAGGAGCAGGAAAAATTTGTGCCGACAGTGCCGGATTTTATCATCGAATTGCGCTCGCCCTCTGATAGCTTAAAACCTGTTGAAGCTAAAATTGCTGATTTTATGGCTTGTGGCTGCCGACTTGCCTGGCTGATTGACCCTGCGAAGCAACAAACAATGGTCTATCGTGCGGATGGCAGCGAAACAGTCGTGCCTTTCGAGCAGGCGCTCACCGGCGAAGATGTACTGCCGGGTTTTGAAGTGAATTTGCGAGCATTATTGCAGTAATTTAAAATATTCCCCATTTTCGCTGATCCCGCCGAATCTTCTGATAAATATTCTCCCGTGCGCCCAGCCCCAGGGCTAGTTCATCTTTTTTTGCCGTATTAAAATCCAGAATCAACGTTCGGTTCGCGTGCGAGCGGAGCAGCATATCAAATAAAAAAGGCAGCGCCCCAAGCCTAGCACCGGCGGGCGATTCCAGCGGCACGAGGCTCATCACTTTATTGTGGCTGTAAATGAAAAAATTCGCGGCAAGCAGCTCGCCAGACTGACTGCGAATGCCGGAGGCAAAGCCCCAGCCCCGGTGCAGCACGTTGTACATAATGCGCTGCAAAGCGTGGAAATTTCGCTCCAGATGCTGACGATCCCGCGCGTGTTTCCGGTAAAAATCCGCCACCTCTTCGGGTTTGATATTGGCAACCGCCAGCAGTCGATTTTCTTCTGCAATGGCTATTTTTTCGTGGATAGTTTCCGTGTACTTTTCCTGCAATTGCTCGTACGGCTCGGTGAGCAGCATCTGGTGGTTGTACCGTTCTTCCACCTTGAAATCATGTTTCTCGGGTAAATTGATCTGTTCATTTACGGTCACTTCCACATTGCGATATTCATCGGGAATGGTTTCTAAAAATTTCTCCATCCGCTTTGGCGAAAGTGCATTGATCGAATACAAACCCAGTTCGCGCATGAGCGGCGGTTGGTGCAGTTCCTTACCGCCGAAAAAGCCCTTGCGCCACACCAGCGGGAACACCGATTCGTAGTCGCCTTCCACCAATCCGTCCCAGTCTTTTGCTACGAAATCCAAGAACCATTTATAGCCGAACACATTGCCATTATTGGCGTAATGTACGCAGCTGTTCCATTTTAC
>CAZFBU010000089.1:0-18012 GCA_964517175.1 uncultured Saprospiraceae bacterium | reverse complement strand
TATAGCCGAACACATTGCCATTATTGGCGTAATGTACGCAGCTGTTCCATTTTACCTTGTCAATATCCTCGTGTTTGATTAATTCGATTTTCATAACAGACGGTGTATCGGTTTGTGGTGTATCGGTATAACGGCTCCACCAATTCACAAATAACAAGTAACAATTAACAAGTAATAGAAAACAATAATCAGGCAAAACCGTTCACCAAGCCTCCAAATAACAATACACAACTAACAAACTACCAGTTCCATCGAACAGAAACACCTCCATAAAAGTTGCGTGGCAGCCCCGGATAAAAATACCGTGGATTCGCTCCAAGTGCATTGATTTGCAGCATGGAAGCGTATTTTTCATTCAAAATATTATTCATGCCAGCATATATATCCAAATTCCACTTAGTGTCTATTGCTTTGCGCCAACCAACTTTGGCATTGAATAATTTGTAAGTATCTGAGTAAATAGAATTTGCATCATTCACCGGGATTGCGTCGGTATATTGAAACGTCAGGTTTCCGTACAATCCCGTTTTCGTATCATCAAAATCCACGCCAGCACTAGCGATATGCGGCGATGTGCCTGTGAGTTGATTGCCCGAAAAGTCTCGATCCCCATCTACAAAGTCAGTGAATGTATAATCTGCAAACGTATAGCCGACGAAAAGCCGAAGGTTTCTTGGCTCAAAAAAATCATACGCTACGTAGGCTTCGATGCCATTATGCGTGGTTTCTCCAGCATTCACGCCCACGAATTGACCAATGTCCGTACGCCGTGCGACTAGTAAATCCTGGATTTGCATGGTATAAAAAGTGATTTCGTAACTGAGCCATTTCCAGATACTTACACCTCGACTACCGATCTCAAAATTCCAGCCCTGCTCGGGTTGAATGTTCGGATTGATCGAGCCGTCGGGTGTGAGGGTTTCTTCCAGCGTAGGCGGTGAAAAGCCGTGGCTGACCGTGCCGTAAATATTGACCTCTGGCTTTGGGCGATACACGATACCAATTCTTGGTGATACGATGGTTTTAAAATTATAATCTCCGGATAAATCATTACCATCACGTAGAAAGCGATCATCGAGGCTATAATTTGTTTGATTGACATTGACCCCGGCATTGATCGTCCAATCATCCCGTCGCCACTCGGCTTCCACAAAAACATTATAATAAAATCGCCGTTCGAGGTTATTTTGTAATAAGGTATCTTTATTTACATCATCATCAAGTTGATAATTTTGCCAATCATATTTTTCGGAAAAAACTTCGCCCCCAATGCTATATTTCCAGTTATTAAAACTCGAATAATCGAATCGCGTTCTGCCGCCTATCGCTAGGCTACGTTCATCCAGAATGCCAAAAGGACGCGGCTCATAGGCATCGCGCCAGGTAGTGAAAATACTGGTCGTATTGCTAAATTGGTCATCAAAAGATTGCTGGTGCGAAAGTCCGGCCAGTACTTTGTCGTATTGCTCAAAACCATTGATGTTGCCCCAAATGAATGCCGCTTGCTCGGGGTTATTTTCAAAATCCGCACGAGTTAAAGAACTGGGAATAAAGCCTTTAACGCGAGTATAATTCACTAACAATGTGGTGATACCATTTGTAATAAAATTCGCTTTGCCGAGCGCCGTGAAGCCTTCCCGGTCATATTCGCTATTCTCGCGCCAGCCGTCGCTGTGGGTACGGTTGTAATTTATATCCAGCCGGGCCTTGTCGCCACTCAGGTTCAGGGTCGTCACATTACGGAGCAAGCCAAAGGAGCCAACTTGCATTTGCGTAAAGATTGAGGCGGGTTTATTTACTTCGTTATTTAAACTTTTTAAATGAATTAAACCACCCAGGCCCGCACCGTACACACTCGCCGTCGGACCTTTAAATATTTCGACTTCTTGTAATAAACTCAAATCAATGTCTTCCAATGATGTTTCCCCGACGCCTGATGTTAATGGAATCTCATCCAGGTACGCCCGAATCTTGGCGGTGGTAAACAGCGACCGACTCCCAATGCCCCGAATGCTGATGCGATTGGTGCTGAACGTGCCGCTTTGCATGAATACGCCCGGAATGCGGTTGAGCGCAGGCGCAATGGAGAGATTGTCTTCCCGCTGTAAATCCTCGGGGTGGAGCTTCATGACTGGAGCGGGAGTGTTGAGGGTGACGGGGATGCGGGGGGCGTTAACTGGGATAATACAAATTGGATAGTTTCCTGCTTCCAATTTTATTTCTACAAATTGTTTTGCATCAAATTTTTCTAATTCGATAGTTTGCGAATAGTATCCTACAAATGAAATTTTAACTTCTCCCCCATCAGGCACAACCAAGGAAAAATTACCAGTCGAATCAGTTCCGGTTCCTATATTTGTATTCACAATCCAAATAGTCGCTCCCCCAAGAGGTTCGTCAGTATCCGCATCAATCACCTTCCCCCGCAGCACCTGCTGCCCCGCCGCGCTCGTGCATGCCAGCAGCAGCAGCGCTACGCACCAGCAAGCTTCCCATTTCCGATCCTGACCTACGGTACTGGATTTCGCTGCGCTCAACTTCCGATTTCCAACTTCCGATTTCCAATTTATTTGCATCAAACTCTTATTTTCGTTGTGGTGTTTTTCTTAAAAACGTTTTTAATAGACATAAGATGCCAACTGCCAGATGCAAGACGATCACATGGAAGTCTGGAATCCGGCATCTCCAAATCTGGAATCTAAAAATGAAACTACAATTCAAAACCAACATCAACTGCGGCAATTGCGTGCGCACGGTTACCGGCTTTATCAATGAAGTGAAAGGTATAGAAAAATGGTCGGTGGACACAAATAATCCTGAGAAAATCCTCACGGTGGAAGGCGAGGAGGTAACCGCCGGAGCCGTGATCGAAGCAGTAGAAGAAGCGGGATTTGACATTCAGCAAAAGTAAGAAGTCAGATGTTAGAAGAGAGATAAATGCCTTGTGCCACCTCTCCTCTCGCTTCTCTTTACGCTGCCCCGAAATCAAAGATTATAATTCGGACCCAATTCCTTGTGCTGGCGCGTGTAGAAATCCTCGATGATCTGGATAACTTCCTCCGGCGCATCCACGATCGGCATAAGATCGAGATCAGCAGCGTTGATGTTGTTTTCTTTGCCGAGCATAACTTCCGTGAGCCAGTCTTTCAAGCCAGACCAATAAGAAGACCCCACCAGCACCACTGGTACTTTGGTGATCTTGCCGGTTTGAATGAGGGTAAGCACTTCAAACAGTTCATCCATTGTGCCAAAACCGCCGGGCAGCGCCACAAACGCCTGGGCGTATTTCACGAACATCACTTTTCGTACGAAGAAGTACCTGAAATTCAAGCTTTTATCGGAATCGATAAACTGGTTGTTGTTTTGCTCGAATGGCAGGTCAATATTTAATCCGACGGACTTACCGCCCGCCAGCGCTGCGCCTTTGTTGCCGGCTTCCATAATGCCGGGACCGCCGCCGGTGATTACGCCGTAGCCAGCATCGGTGAGTTGCCTGGCAATTTCTACCGCCAATTGGTAATTAGGATGGCTGGGCTTAGTGCGCGCCGAGCCAAAAACGGATACACAGGGACCGATCTCGGTAAGCGTTTCAAATCCTTCCACGAATTCAGAAATTACTTTGAACATCGTCCAGGAATTCTCCGCTTCTACTTTCGCGCCCCACTCTTTCATTTGGTGCTCATGGGTTTGTGTTACATTATTTTCTGACATCTTCGGTTAATTTTTTTCTTTGGGAAAAACAAAGATCACAAAGGTACAAAAAGCCCACCCACTCTTGGCGGATAGGCTTACAATTGTATATTTTCTACGAGAAAATTTCTTCAATTACTCTTGTAATTTGCAAATTCCTGTTCAATAAACTGGTGCAGTTCTTCGGTGTCGTTGAAGCGCTCGAAAACGTCCCGCAACTGCGGACTCCGCCCTGCGCTCGCGGGCATGACGTAATTTTGTACATCTGCTTCTGTGATCGTTTCATCGCTGAGAATGATCAATCGCTCCACCACGTTGCGCAATTCCCGAATATTTCCGGTCCAGTTGACTTCCTGAAGCAGTTTCAACGCTGCTTCGTCAATTTTTTTCGGATTCACATTATATTCACTACAAATTTGCTGATTGAAATGTTCGACCAGCATGGGGATATCCTCGCGTCGTTCATTTAGTGCGGGCACTTGAATAATGATGACCGCCAGCCGGTGGTACAAGTCTTCGCGAAAACGCCCGGCCGCGATTTCCTTGCGCAAGTCTTTGTTCGTGGCTGCTACCACGCGCACATCCACAGCGATGTCCTTGTCGCCACCCACGCGCGTGATGCGATTTTCCTGCAATGCCCGCAGTACTTTGGCCTGCGCCGAAAGGCTCATATCGCCAATCTCATCCAGGAAAAGCGTGCCGCCCTGCGCTTGCTCGAATTTGCCAATGCGCTGCTTTACCGCTGAAGTGAAGGAGCCTTTTTCGTGCCCAAACAACTCACTTTCAATAAGTTCCGAAGGAATAGCAGCGCAGTTTACCTCCACAATCGGCGCACCTGCACGCGGACTCAACTCGTGCAGCCAGCGAGCGACGAGTTCCTTGCCCGAGCCATTTTGCCCCAGAATCAGCACGCGTGCGTCGGTCGGCGCTACGCGCTCAATGGTTTCTTTTACTTGCTGAATGCTTGAAGACTCACCAATGATCTCCTGCACTTTGGATTTTGCAACCTTGCGCTTGAGCATCTTGGCTTCGGTCACCAGACTCGACTTGTCCATCGCGTTGCGAATGGTGATGAGCAGGCGATTCAAATCCGGCGGCTTGGCAATAAAATCAAAAGCGCCTTTTTTCACGGCCTCCACCGCCGTGTCGATCGTGCCGTGCCCGGAGATCATGATGACGGGTACATCGGGCGCGAGTTCCTGCAAGCGGTCGAGGGTTTCCATGCCGTCCATTTTAGGCATTTTGATGTCGAGCAGGATGGCGTCGTATTGGGTCTTTTTTATTTTTGCAAGGCAATCAAAACCGTCGGTCGCCTCGTCCACTTCGTATTTTTCAAATTCCAGAATTTCCCGTAAGGTACGGCGAATGCTCCCCTCGTCGTCGGTTATCAGTATTTTAGCCATCGTGTAGAATTGTTTATTTTTAATTGCTAATTGTTGATTGTCAATTTTTTATCATAAAAATCGATAAGTTAGCGAAATAAGTATATTCCAAATATTTGCTACGAAAAACAATCTCAAAAGTTGCAAAACTCGGGTTTAAAATATTTACAAAATACCCCAATGACGAGCGTGAGTACCAATTTTTCTTATCTTTTCAACCTGTACCATCGGAGTTATTTTTGAAAATTACCCTACTTTCGCTTGTCTTACTTTATAAATGCAAATCCGAAAATATGAATTACAAACACCTTATCCTGCTGGTAATTGCCTGGTGCATTACCCAGTTTTCATCGGCACAAATTGCTGGTTTCGCAACATCAAACCAGCAGGCGCAAACTGATCTGGAAGAATTGTTCCTCAAGTTACCCGAATCGGAAAATTTCAAAAACCACCTGCGTGAACTTACGAAAGAATCACATCCGGCCGGTACACCCGCCAATTTCCGGGTAGCGGACTACATGGCGCGGGTGATGGCGCAAGCCGGTATGACCGTTGAGCGGCCGCCTTACGATATTTATCTGCCCACCGGCCCAGGGGAAGTACAACTGGAAATCGTTACGCCGATCCGAATGCCGCTCAATATCAAGGAATATATCCTGGAAGAAGATCCTTTTTCTGCCGATCCAAATACGAATCATGGCTGGAATTCCTACTCCGGGAGTGGAGAAGCGACCGCTGAAATTATTTATGCAAATTATGGCACGAAGGAAGATTTCGAGCAATTGGCGGAAATGGGTATTTCTGTACAAGGCAAAATTGTTATCGCGCGCTACGGCGGCAACTTTCGGGGCTACAAAGCTAAGTACGCCGAAGCTGCCGGTGCCGCAGGTTTGATTATTTACACCGATCCGGAGGACTCCGGCTATATGCGCGGCTTGCCTTACCCGGAAGGAAAAATGTTCAATGAAAGTACCATTCAGCGTGGTTCGGTGCTGACGCTGGACTACACCGGCGACCCACTCACGCCCTTCGAACCGGCGCTGCCACTGGATGGCAGCCAAAAAGTGGATCGCCTCGATCCGGATGAGGTCGCTTTTCACACCATTCCGGTGACGCCCATCGGCTACGGAGCCGCGAAGGAGATTTTGGGCAGAATGACCGGACGCCCCGTACCCGTAAACTGGCAGGGCGGCTTGCCCTTTACCTATCGGATTGATGGTGGCGAAAAACTGACTGTGCATATCAAGGTAAACCAGCCAAAGGATTTTGTGCGGATAGAAAACGTGATCGGCACGCTGGAAGGCAGTGAATATCCGGACGAATGGATCATTCTCGGATGCCATTACGATGCCTGGGAATTCGGCGCTACGGACCCCAACTCCGGTACGGCAATGTTGCTTACCCTGGCGGAAGCATTGGGCGATCTGGCGCGGCAGGGCTATCGTCCGAAGCGGACGATAAAAATCGGGCACTGGGATGCGGAAGAACACGGCATTCTTGGCTCCACCGAATGGGTAGAGCAGTTTCGCGACGAACTCGACCAGAAAGCGATTGCCTATTTCAATGCCGATGGCGCCTGCTCAGGTTTGAATTTTGGCAGTTCTTCTTCTCCATCCTTAAAATCAACCGTCATCGAAGCAACAAAAGTCGTGTCTTATCCGAAAGGGAAGCAGACCGTTTATGAGCATTGGCTGGAAAGAGCGAGTGACAAATCCGCCGGTCCGAGTATCGGCAACCTCGGCGGCGGCTCGGATCACCTGGGCTTCTACGCGCACGTGGGCGTACCGAGCGCCAGTGTGGGCATGGGCGGACCGACGATGTACCACTCTCTTTATGACAATTTCCATTGGTACGAAACAGTGGGCGAGCCGGATTTTGTGTCCGGGCCGACGGTGGCTAAGGTGCTCGGTGTCATGTCTTTGCGCATGGCGAATGCCGATATTCTGCCATTTGGTGTGGCTCGCTACGGCACGGATCTGGTGCAGCATCTGAACACCGCAGAAAAGGAAATCAAAAGCTACGCGCCACAATTTTCGGCGAAAGCCATGATCGATCAGGCGAGTATTTTGCAAAAAAATGGGGCTGCCTATCAGGAAACTTTGAATAAAGTGCTGCAAAGCAAAAACCCGGATAAAACTAAACTGGCGGAGGTTAACAAAACGCTGATCTCATTGGAGCGGGCATTTGTGGACTCGAAAGGCATGGCTTATGGCGCGTGGTTCCGCTCGCTGTATGCCTCTTCCGACCCTTACAGCGGCTACGCTTCCTGGATGTTGCCGGGCTTGCTGTACGAAGCATCTTTGAAATCTACCGAGAATTTACCCGATCTGGAGCAGCGGTACATCGCAGCATTCAAGCGACTGGATGCCAAGGTTGCTGCCTTGAATAAGCAGTTGCGGAAATTGTAAAGGAGTTTGAAAAGTTGAGAGGGTTGAGGAAGTTGAGAGGAGGTTGAGAAGAGGGAACGCAGGTGCTACGAAAGGCAACATCTGCGTTCTTTTTTGCAAATCATTGCACTAGCTCTTCTTTGGGTACGGTGAGAGCTTGCACCTCCTCATAGATGGCATCTGCCTCATCGCGGAGGGCATTCAATCGGCGATTGAATTCTTCGATATTGGAGTTGGTTTGTTCCATAGAGTTTTCCAGCAATTGAATCGTCTTTTTTACATTGCCTTCAAATTCCTGGCTTTGGTCCTGCACAGCGGCGCTTAGTGCATCCATTTGTTTCTGGTTGTCCGACAGCGGCTTGGCTGCCGAGCCTATATTTTGCATAAAAGTAGCAATGCTCTCATTCGTGCGGCTTATACGGGCACGCAGGCTATCAATCTGGGTGCGGGTTTCTGTGGACATGGTTTCGCTATTTTCACCGGTGTAGTCGTTGAGGGTACTGCGGGCGGAGTTCAGCAATGACAAAACATTGGAAAGCCCCTGGGCGATGCCGCTGGCTTCCGATTTCGTCTGCTCCCACTCGGTAGAAATTTCGTAGATTCGTTCTTTGTATTGTTCAATATTGTTGCAGGAAGCCAGTACGACCGCCACCAACGCCAAAAGGAGTATTTTTTTCATAATGCTGCTTTTTTAGTTTAAAAATTCGACCTGCGAAATTATGAAAAATGCCGTTGATTGTGTCAATAGCGCTTATTTTTCCGCTGAGGTTAACACTCTCCCGGGCGTCAGTATCTGGTTCAGAATTTTAAGCGTAATGAGATAAGTCGGCTTCACGCCATCCAGTCCCAAGCCGCCGGAAGCCAGGGTATGCCCGGTGAGGAGCGGATTGTCTGAAGCATAGTACGCGTAATGCAGCGCCACATCTTCGCGAATGCTTTTGCGAATTTTGGACGCCGCCTGAATGGCTTTCTGATAATGCGCCCCTTCCATTTCCAGCCCGATGGCTCGCCAGGAAGAGTTTAAAAAATACTGCAGAATGTCTTTATTTTGTAAAGAAGTGCCCAAAACGGTAATCATTGGTCCTTCCACCACGCGCAGTCCGTTGCCTTCAAAATCTTTTTTGGTGAAAGCATTCACGATGGGATAATTATCGGTTGTACCTTCAAAAATGTGCGCGGTCGGCACCATGATGTCGCCTTTGCCCCCCGTTAGAATGCCCGCTTTGCCCATGATAGAAATGGAAGCCACATTGAGGGTATAGCTTTGATTTTCAAATTCATAGGGCTTGAGCAGTTCGTCCATCGTCTCGAATGCCTGTTCGCCAAAAGCGTAATCCATCACAAAAATAATCGGCTTTTGCTCCCGGATGTGCGTTTCGTCCCATTGGAGTTCTGCGGGCAGCGTTTTCGGGTCAATCTGCAGGGTATCAAAAATTTGCACCGTGATGTTCGTACCGCTGGTATCGTCGATCTGGTACATGCCGTGTTTCAGCGCATAATCTCTGACCTTGCGGCGCAGGGCGCTATTGTTTTCCAGGCTCAGCTCCCGCGCCAGATCTTCCATATCAAACTCCGGTTTTTGAATCGCGGCGTTGGCATACAGATAATTCATCACACTGTGCGGATTGGCGCTGATGATGTGCACCGGGCGGTTCAGCCATTGCTTATCGAGCAGCATTTGCTTGATGTTATCTGCCCAAAGCTCCCCGTAGTGGTGATGCCCCACGCGTTCGCGCAAAGCGGAAGAGAAGCTGATCTCGCGGTCCTGCTTTTCCGTTTTTTCCTGGGTAGAAAGTTGCCCCAGCCAGTACGTGATGTGAAAAATATTGTTCACATTCGGATCAGCGGAGAAGCGCTGGCAAGCCTCGACGGTTTCCTCGTACGTACGCCCGAGCAGCGCACTCAGGTAGGTGTAAGCGACTTCCTGGTTGATTTCCTCACCGGCGGCGAGCTTGTGCAATACGATATTTTCCAATTGTAGCCATTCCCGGCGTTTTTTCCCTTTGTAATCTTCGCTGTTGCGGCGAATTTTATCGGCTTCGATGTACAGAAACGTCAGATGCGTGAGAATGTCGTAAATATCGCTGCGCCCGCGCGTCATCTCGATGTACATCTGCTCCTTATCAATGCGGTAGCAGTTTCGGCGGCGCTTCGGCGGTATAATGATTTCAAAATCAGAATTTTCGAAGCCTTCTCGTGAAATCAGCCGAATGTAGCGGCACTCTTCTATGCCTTGCGGCAAGCGCTGAAAAACGTACAGCAACCCCTCCAGCTCTACCCGCTCCGGATCGGTGATGTCGCCATAAATTTCCGGACGCAAAATCGTCAGATTGTCGATCATCGCACGCCCGGAAACGCCGAGCGGCTTGTACATGCCCCGGATAAACAGATGGCGCATAGCAACGTAGAGGCGCTCGATGGCGGCGCGGGATTCCTGGGCGCGGTTGCGGGTGCTGGGTTGAGACATATTTTTTTTCTTTGTGGCAAAGATAAAAAGCTGTACGCAAAAGAATCATATATTACGCTGGCATCTTGAAAAGGGGGGCAGCAATTGCAACAAAATGGAACCAATTTGGCAAATTTTGCGTTGTAACAGTTGAATAAAGGTAATTTTTTTAGCGATACTGCTTTATTATAATTACCTTTGCGCTTCCAAGTAGTTTGTCTCTTTTAGTTTCGAAAATGTTATTATCTCCTACCGCTGTTCCATCGTAAACCAGGTAGTATGTTTCCTTACTAAGAAAGAAGATCGGTTGCTTGAAGTAGGAAATAACCGCTTGCGCAGTCGCGGAAGTTGTTGTAAAAGGATTTCCATTCGATTGTGAATAATCGAACTGTAAATATTTATTTTTTAAATTTTAAAATCAATATATGCTAATTGTAAATGTAAAAGACGGTGAAGGTATTGACCGCGCTCTGAAGAGATACAAAAGAAAACATCGTAAAGTGGGGATCATCAAGGAGCTTCGCCGCCGCCAGCACTTCACGAAACCTTCCGTTCAGCGACGAAATGAAATTTTGAAAGCGGAATATATCCAGCAAAAAACGAATGATGAAGAGGCATAAGTAATCCTTTGCTCACGCAAAATTGCCCTAGGACATGTTCCGGGGCTTTTTTATACAATTGTGAGCCGGAATTTTCAATCCGAATAAACTGCCATTTGCTCCACTCGTAGCTCAAATCTTCCTTCCTGTTTGTCGGAAATAATGAACCCCATCCGGAGCACCTGCTTCAGGTTCGGGCGAATGCTCAACGGTAGCACCATTCCCCGGCGCATGGGAATAAATTCGCCGAAGGGCATCTCGATATTCTGCCAGGTGTTGGCGATCGTGTCAAAATAAAACCGGTGAAATTGCTCCCGACCATTGACCGGCGTCATCAGATTAAAACCATAGCGCTTGCCATCGCCCCGCACGCGCAGCCGAATGCCGGTATATTCCTCCAAATCAAAATTCTGCCCTGCAAGATAAGCCGAGGCAAACCCGCCATTATTTTCCAGCGAGACATCACCTTTGAATATCAGACAGTTATCGCGAAACTCAAAGCGACTCGCCGACAAACCACCCATCACGACGTCATCCGTGTGCCCCCATGCCGGAGCCGCGTCTTGAAAATTGAATAGTATTTTTTCGTTCTTCAAATTTTTTTGCTTTTAAAGCAAAAAGCGAAAAACCGGCTTTTTGTTTTATAAATAACCCTATTCCGTTTTACAACCGGTTTTTCTGCCGGTATCGATCACGTTGGTGATTTTCCAACCGTCGGCAGTTTTTATCAGTTGGAAAACGTTGTAACCACAGTGGCTCAGGTTGCCATTCAAAAAGAAGGAGAATTCCGTCCAGACGGTCGCCAGTGGAATATCCATTGTCACGTCATAGCTGTAAATGCGCTCATCGTAGTAGTTATCGCTCTTGGTGCCCATATAATTCATCCACGCATCCACGCTGAACGGGCGCAGTTCGCCGTGCCCCTCTTCATTAGTGACGGCTCGATTCATCGTCGCATCCGGATGAAACAAGGCGCGCGCCGTGGTGCTATCCTGCGCGCGATACGCATCGAACAGTATTTTGATCACCTCGATGATCGCTTCTTCGTCTTCCTTAGTCGATTGCTGTGCGTACGTCGCATTGCAAGCCAACAATACCGCCAGAACAAATAGTAATTTTTTCATATTTGTGTTTTATGTTTTTGAAATTTCTACCTTTCAACTCCTCAACCCTTCAACCTCTTTTCCCCTTCTTCAAATATTGCTTCGGAATCGGTACACCGCTCGACTCCGCCTGCCACATCAGCCCCACAATCCACCAGCGCCCCTCGTCGTACATGAGCTGGAAACTGTTCATACCGCGATCAAAAGGCCTGGCATCCGGCGTTTCTTTCGATTCATAGACCATAAAAACGTGCGCAATGTCGCCGTATCGGTCGATTTTCAGGTTGGAATATACTTCGTAGAAAGGACGTTGTGCCAGTCGCGGCCCAATGTTTTTCACGTAGCCTTCGGAAGATGTTTCCACGATCTGAAGCTTGCCATCCTGCCCTTTGCTGCGGATGTGAAAAGGTACGTCGCCCCGGAATAAATTGCGCCAGCGCGCCCAGTCCATCTCGCGCCCGGCCGGGCCGGAGATCACTTCCAGAATCGCCGTCATGGTGCTTTCGATGCTCTCGGTATCGCTCGCGTAATCCTGCGCCTGGAGCGGGTTCAGATTTGTACAAAAGATAAATGCAATAAAAATAAGAAGCCGATGTTTCATGTTTGTCGTTTTAGTAAACCTTAAAAGTACAAAACCTCAGGGTGTATCCGTTGTTAAATCCTGTAAAAGTAGGAACAGAATTTTAGGATTCACCGCTATAACTTTGCAAATTTCTTCCTTATGAAAAAACTACTCCTGCTGGTACTGCTGTTTGCAACGGCTTGCAATACGACTTATCAATTTTCTAACTTGAATGACGCCGGCGTACCGATGGCGCCGGATTATAGCAATCCCGATCATTGGGCGGCGCTGCCCACCAAGGACGATCCTGCCGACCGCACGCCAAATGACACCATCACCGATAATCAGGCAATTGCCAAAGCGGATGTATTTTTCCTGCATCCGACGATTTACAGCGGCAAACGTGGCGATCAACCCTGGAATGGCGCCATCGACGACCCGGAGTTGAACAAAGACGTGGACGAGAGCACCATTCTCTACCAGGCGAGTGTTTTCAACGGCGCTGGCAAGGTGTATGCGCCACGTTACCGGCAGGCGCACATCAGCGCGTACAGCACGCAAGACCGGCAGGCGGCAGAGCAGGCATTTGCGCTGGCGTACCGGGACGTACGGGCGGCATTCGAGTATTATCTCGAGCATTACAATGGCGGTCGCCCGATCATCATTGCTTCGCATAGCCAGGGCACGACGCACGCAAAAACGCTGCTGCGCGAATTTTTCGATGAGAAGCCATTGCAAAAACAATTGGTGGCGGCGTATATCGTGGGCATCCCGGTGGAAGGTGACTATTTTGAAGAACTGAAGCCTTGTGATTCACCGACGGAAACCGGCTGCTTCGTGACCTGGCGCGCCTGGCGGAAGGGCTATCAACCCGGTTATCACCAGGAAGACAACAACATTGTCGTGACCAATCCACTTACCTGGACCCGGGATACCACGCTCGCAACCAGAGAATTGAATCAAGGCGGTGTGCTGCGCAATTTCAATAAAATACGCCCAAATCTGGCGGAAGCTAAGGTAAACAATGGTTTGCTGTGGTTGGAGCGCCCGAAGTTTCCGTTCAGTTTTTTGTTGCGAAATCCGAATTATCACATTGCGGATTACAATTTTTACTATCTGAATGTACGGCAAAATGCGATGGAAAGAGTGGCGGCGTTTTTAAGATGATGGGTGATAGGGGTGATCTAAAATCATCAAATATCTGGAATCTAATATCCGTTCATACGCTAAACGTTAAGAAAAAGCGTTATTATTAGAATTCAGAATTTTAGGAAAAAATCGATGGATATATACGCTCGCAAATCGCAGTGGAAATTATACCTGGGCATCGGTGGGGCGATCATTATGCTGATCTCACTTTTTTATACGCGCCACCTTTCGCAAATGCTGGGTGAAGTGGAACGTACCAAGGTGCAAAACTGGTTGCTGGCACAGGAGCAACTCAACGACCCGGAGCGCCTCAGCGTGAACGAAGACGTGACCCTGCAGCTCGAAGTGTTGCAGAGCAATACGACGATCCCGGTGGTCATCGTCAACGAAGTAGGGGAGGTATTGTACGCTACCAACTTTGGTCCGGGGTTGGACACGGATAACACCTATCTTAAAAGGCAAGTCAAAAAATTACAGGAAAGCGGCTTCGAGCCAATTTACAGCACGGGCAACCTGATTTACTACAAAGACTCGAAAGTGCTTCGGCAATTGCGCTTTCTCCCGCTCGTTCAGTTGGTGCTGATCATTGCGTTCATTGGTCTGGGCTATATCGGCTTCAGCTCCGCCCGGCGCGCCGAGCAAAACCGCGTGTGGGTAGGCATGGCGAAAGAAACCGCCCACCAGTTAGGTACGCCAATCTCGGCAATCATCGGCTGGATCGAGCATTTGAAGGTAACCCTGCCGGAAAATGAAGACTCCGAAGAAGTCATCGAGGAATTGCGCAAGGACGTCAATCGCCTCGAATTGGTGGCAGATCGCTTTTCCAAAATTGGCTCCGCGCCGGAACTGGAGCCGGTCAATATATTCAAAGAGCTCGACCAGTGCCGTGCGTACATGCAGGCGCGCGCGCCGCGCAAGGTTTCTTTTCATTTTCCCGATGCAGGTCAGGAGCCGGTTTACGTAAATTTGAATCAGCATTTGTTCGACTGGGTAGTTGAAAACCTGATGCGTAATGCCATTGATGCGATGGAGGGCAAGGGCGAAATTCACGCCGAAGTAATCACCGATGGCAATTTTGTCAATATTGACATCAGCGACACGGGGAAAGGTATCCCGAACAATAAATTCAAAACCGTCTTCGAGCCAGGCTACACGACCAAAAAGCGCGGCTGGGGTCTGGGCTTGTCGCTCGCCAAACGCATCATCGAAGCGTACCACAACGGCAAAATTTTCGTGAAGCGTTCGGAAGAAGGCAAGGGCACGACTTTCACCATCCGTTTCCCACAGCGAAAAAGTGCGGAAGCACCTTCAAAAGAAGCATTGCCCGAAGAGCAGTTTGAATGGAAGTGATTCACTTTTCAAATACTTTCCAAAAACGGATATTTTATTGCACTCAAAAACAAGCCCTCGGGCGGCGCACTGGTGCTTTTTTGCAGGAGCGTCTGGTTATCCAGGGCTTGTTTCACTTCGTCCAGGTGGACTTTGCCGGTGCCGACGTTCAGGCACATGCCCACGATCAGGCGCACCATGCCGCGCAGGAAGCGGTTGGAAGTAATGTGAAAAGCCAGGCGCTGGTCGCTGATACGTTGCCACTCGGCGCGGGAAAGCTCACAGTGCAGGGTTTTGGCGTCGTGATCGGATTTGCAAAAGGGAAAAAATTCTCGGTAAGCTAGGAGCAATTGTGCCGCCGCTTGCATGTTATCAAAATCGGGCTGATTCGGATAGCCGTAAAAATACGCCGTTTCGATCTCGAACGGGTTCTTCTCGAACGTGATATGATACACATAGCTCCGCTCGTACGCATTGAACCGCGCATGTGTCTCGGGTGCTACCTCGAAAATGCGGAAAATGGCAATGTCTTTGGGCAGAAATTTATTGACGCGACTGACAAAAGCCGTCGGAAACGCCCCATCAAAGTCAAAATGCAAAAAATACTGGCTCGCGTGCACGCCCGCGTCCGTGCGACCGCAACCGACCACCTCTATTTCCGTATTTAAAATCGTGGAAAACGCCCGCTCAATGGTTTCCTGCACACTTACGCCGGTTGGCTGCCGCTGCCAACCTACGTACTCCGAACCATTATATGCCAATTCTGCAAAATATCTCATGTTTCATTTATCAATTTCCTACTCCGCTTCGGGCGCGAGTTTCACGCGCAAGCCCTCCAGGTCGTCTGTCATGCGAATCTGGCAACCCAGGCGCGAATTATCTTCCACGAAAAACGCCTGATCGAGCATATCTTCTTCATCGGGAGACATTTCCGGCAGTTCGTGTTCGCTCAGGATGTACATGTGGCAGGTAGAGCAAAGCGCCATGCCACCGCAAGTGCCCTGCACCGGTAGTTCGTAGGCTTTGCAAACTTCCATGAGGTTCATATTCATGTCGGTGGGCGCTTCCAGTTCGTGTTCCTGATTTTCGCGATCGATTACGGTAATGTGAATCATTCAAGGAATTTTTTTTAACTCAAAAGGAGGTCGCCAAATAGATTTGGTAGCTCCGGGCTGCAAATTTAGCGCTAATCCTAAGAATAGTCTTGTTTTACGAAAAGTTTTAGAACAAATCCAAATAATATCCGATAAATTACCATTGGCTGCATATTCTTGACCATCACTGCCTATATTTGTAAAAAAATAAAGAACATGCTTCTCATTCAATTTTTAAAAGCATTACACATCGTGGGTTTTGTCGCCTGGTTTGCCGGCTTGTTCTATCTGGTGCGCATTTTTGTGTATCACATCGAAGCCAATGACAAACCGCAACCCGAGCAGGACATTTTGAAAAAGCAATTCAATATCATGGAATGGCGCGTGTATAAAATCATTAGCAATCCGGCCATGATGATTACCTGGACGGCGGGCCTCATCATGATTATTTTGCCATTTGTGAATAAAAGCCTGCCGAATTACCTCACCGACGTCGGCTCGCCTGGCTGGATGCACCTGAAACTGACACTGCTCGTGATCCTCACGGTTTATCATGTTTGGTGCAAGGGACAGATCAAGAAGCTCGAAGCCGGACAAAGCAAGCTTTCGGCATTTCAGTTCCGCCTCGCGAATGAAGTACCAACCATTTTCCTGGTGGGCATTTCCTTTCTGGCGGTGTATGGCAAAGCCGGCACGCTGAGCTATCCATATTGGTTTGGTGGCGTAGTCGCTTTTGGCGTTTTTGTGTATCTGGGTGCGAGAGCATATAAAAAGCGCAGAGAGCAGAATGCCTGATTGATGAATGGTAATTAGAGACTCGACGCACTCAACTACCTCAACTTTCTAAACCTATTTTATGAAATTCTTCACCACCATACTCTTTTGCATGGGTATTTTTTCTTTTTTATTCGGACAGGATTTTTCCGCCTACGAAAAGCGCGTGTTCGCGGATGGCAATGGCAATACGCTGAATTATCGCATCCTGTTTCCCAAAAATTATGAAGCGGGCAAGCAATATCCGCTCCTGCTCTTCCTGCACGGCGCGGGCGAACGCGGCAGCGACAACAAAAAGCAACTGACGCACGGCGGAAAGCTGTTTCTGAATGCGAACAACCGCGTCCTTTACCCGGCAATTGTCGTTTTTCCGCAATGCCCGGCGGAGGATTACTGGGCACACATGGAAGAAAAGCCCCGGGATGGTAAGCGCTGGCGCGAATTTCCAAACGTAGAAGAACCGGGCACGGCGCTCGGTTTGACGATGCAACTGCTGGAAAAATTGATCGCCACCCGGCAGGTTGATACGAATCGCATTTATCTCATGGGACTTTCGATGGGCGGTATGGGTACATTCGAGATTTTATCCAGAATGCCGGAAACTTTCGCTGCGGCCGTGCCTATTTGCGGTGGTGGCAATCTCGAGTTAGCAGAGCGCTACGCCAGTAACACCAGCTTGTGGATTTTTCACGGCGCAAAGGATGATGTTGTTCCGCCGGAGCATTCGCAGGAGATGTACGAAAAACTGCAAGTGCTTGGTGCAGATGTGCGCTACACGGAATTTCCCGATGCCAATCACAACAGTTGGGACCCAACTTTTGCGCAACCGGGGCTGCTGGAGTGGTTGTTTTCACAGCGAAAAAAATGAGCGAGTGCCACACCTCCAGAGTATGGCACATTTCAGCATTTGATTATTGCTTTTTCAGCAAGTCGCGGATTTCCGTGAGCAAATCCTCCGCCGTCGGACCCGGAGGCGGCGCCGGGGCTGCTTCTTCCTCTTTTTTCTTGCGCGTTTCCTGCATGCGGTTGTAGCCTTTCACCACCATAAAAACCACCAGGGCGATGATTAGAAAATCAATGATGGTTTGAATGAACTTGCCATAGCGCACCTCCACCGCATCCGCGATGACCGCGCCATCCGGTCCAATTTCCGCAGCTTGGAGCGTGTAAGCCAGTTCGGCAAAATCCACGCCGCCCAACGCCAGCCCGATCGGCGGCATGACGATATCCTTGGTAAAAGAAGAAACCACTGCGCCGAAAGCGCCGGCAATGATCACCGCTACCGCCAGGTCCAGCAGATTGCCCCGCATAATGAATGCTTTGAATTCTTTCCACATGGTTGTTTCGTTTTTGTGTTGATGAAATGAAGCTAAAATACGTCGGAAAATTAATATTCGCAAACCGTTGGCTTATTCTATCTTCCGCAGCACCGCCACTTGCCGAGCCAGTTGGAAGGAATGGGGGAAGTATTTTGAGCAAAAAGCGGTTGGAGTGCAC
>CAZFBU010000088.1:15889-18182 GCA_964517175.1 uncultured Saprospiraceae bacterium | reverse complement strand
CCCAAATGCTTGATTTGATGTTGCTTCTAATACCTGGGTAACGCTGCATCAAAAGCGCGTCTAATTTAATGTCGTTCATATTTCTCAACGGATTAGATATAATTATTGGAAGGCTAAACATTCCAAATAAGCCATTCTTTAAGATTTTTCTTCTGTTCATATTTAATAAAAATTTATGTAAAATTAAATTAATGCTACCGTTGAAATTTACGAAATCTCCTCTTAAAATATGACGCACCTAGGGTTTTTAATTCCAGCCAGGATTTTGTGTCAAATTATTGTTCAACAACAACTCCGTGCGCGGCAGCGGGAAAAAGTAGTGCTTACTTTCGTCAAACACTTTATTGAGCGTTGGATGGACGATCAAATTACCCCTGTCACCTTCCGACAAGACGAAATCAACGCCCAGTTGCCAATACTGTACATTTGGTAATTTTTCAGCCGGAATTTCATCCAACAATGCCAGGTCAACCGTGCCATCGCGATCAAGGTCGTGAAAACCTTTGCTCGGGAAGTACATGCCCCGGAAAGTTTCAGCAAACAACTGACCGGCTTTCCAGCGCATTACATCATCGTAGCGAAAACCTTCCATTGCCAATTCTACCCGGCGTTCGCGGCGAATTTCCAGGATAGCTGCCTGCTGCGCACCCGAAACATTCGGATACTGCCCTGCTAAGAATGGATCAACGGTTAAGCTTCCCAACTGCATTGGCGGCATGCCCACGCGGTCGCGCAAGCGATTGATGGAAATATCCAAATCAGACTGCGTCAGTTGTCCCAGTTCTGCCAGCGCTTCGGCATAAATGAGCAAAGTTTCTGCAAAACGGAAAATTGGCAAATCATTCGTATTGGCGTTGAAGCCGTCAAAAGCTCCGCTCATCACGAATTTGATGCCCTGATAGCCGGTACGCGCATTATTGAAATCCGGGAGCAACACTTCCGTGTCACCAATGCGCGTGTAACCCAACGAACGAATGGACTGCGCCAGGCGTGGGTCGCGATTTTGCATTTCAGAAAAATACGTCATCGTATCAGCGCCCGGCTGAGCAGTAAAGGGCGTACCATCGGCTAGTAAGTAGCTGTCAATCAGGTTTTTTGTGAAACCCGGTGTGGAAAGCGTAGAAGACAGAAACTGACCGTTGCCGGTGTGAAATTGATTGAATGCCGCACCATACACACGAGCTAGTATTACTTCGGCGGTGATGGCATCTTCGGCGGCAAATAAGTCGCGGTAATCGTCATTCGGGTTGCCCGTAGTGTAGAGCGTGTAGGCTTCGCTTTCGATCAGCGTTTTGGCGGCATCCACGGCAGCATCGAGGAACTTTTGCTCATTGCCGAGGCTGTGGTATTTTCTGAACGTACCTTCGTGCAAACCCACGCGCGCCTTCAGCGCCAGGGCCGTCCATCGGCTGATGGTGTTGGTTGGAACATCGGTACGAACATTTTCAACGGCAAAATTCAGATCATTTAAAACGTTATCCATCACGAAGTCGCGAGGATCTTGGCCTTTGAACAAATCTTCGTCGTCGGTGCTCAGCGGGCGATCGTACCAGGGCACATTACCAAAGCGCTTTACCTTGTCGAAATAGAACCAGGCACGGAAAAAGCGAGCGATGCCGGCGTAGTGATTTCTCACTTCCAGCGGCACTTCTTCGTTATTATTCACATTTTCCAAAAAGAAATTTACGTTGCGCAGAAAGCCCCACGTCCAGCCGGCAGATGCAGCATCCGTTTCCACGTTGTGCTGACCGGCAATGATGATGTCAACTGCTTTTTTTTCGATGTTATCGCTGGTAAAATCGCCATTCCAAACGTCTCCCGGCAAGTAAGAATAAAAACTGTTTACGTAGGTTTCCAACTCGGCTTCGGATTGGAAAAAAGTTTGCGGAGACAAAGCATCCAACGGGTAACGCTCCAGAAAATCGTCATTGCAAGCAGTGAAGGCGATTCCGATGATAAACAGAGCAATTATATTTTTAAAACGATTCATAATTTCACTTTTTTAAAATTTTACTTAAAAAGTTACATTCAAACCAATGGAATAGCTACGCTGGTACGGATAGTTCTGACCATCACCCCAGACTTGACCCGGCACGTTCAGCAATTCCGGATCGACCGGCATAATCATATTCGTATTTTCCCAAAGGTTTTCACCGCTGAAGTAGATGTTCACACGTTCGATACCCGCCCGGCGCGTAATGGTTTGCGGCAAAGTGTAACCGAAAGTCAGGTTTTTTAGACGAATGTAAGAAGCATCCTGAATGTAGCGTGATTGAGGTGCGGCGAGTTGTTT
>CAZFBU010000088.1:5843-15789 GCA_964517175.1 uncultured Saprospiraceae bacterium | reverse complement strand
GACGAATGTAAGAAGCATCCTGAATGTAGCGTGATTGAGGTGCGGCGAGTTGTTTGCCAGCACCAAGTGCTGTAAAGCCAACCAGGCGCGGGAAGTAAGCATCGCGATTTTCAGGTGTCCAGTAATTGTCAACAATGTGAGAAAGCACGACGTTGTTCGGGCGGTTGAAAACACTCCACATGAAAGCATCGTCTCTGCCCGGCAGGAAATCGTGCTTGCCAACGCCCTGAAAGAAAGCCGACAAGCTGAAGCCATTCCAGTTCACACCGCCCCGGAGGCCATAGCTCCATCGGATGAGGCTGTTGCCAACAATTTTCAAATCGCCGGGATTTTCCAACGTGAATTCCCCCTGATTGATAACACCATCGCCATTCAAATCCGCAAAACGCAAATCGCCAGGCGCGATGCTCGCCGGGCGGCGCATCAATTCGGAGTGATCGGGCGCTTCGGCAATTTCTTCTTCCGACTGGAAGAAGCCAAGCGTTTCGTAGCCCCAGATGTCGCCAAAGTTTTGACCTTCGTAAAAATCGCCCAGGAAGTTATTTGGGTTGTCGAAACGGGTAATTTCCGCCGTGAAATCCGATGCAACAACACCCAAGTTGTAGCTCAGCGTTTTGCCGAATAGGTTGACGCGGTCATTCCAGTCGATAGAAACTTCCCAGCCAATTGTTCTAAGGTCGGCGGCATTTTCTAATGGCTCTTCGGTACCCAGCACTGCGGGCAAGGTGCGACCTTTGGTCAACATATCCGTTGTTTCGCGCTGGTACCAGTCGAAAGAAGTCGCCAGGCGGTAATTAAACAAGCTGAAATCAATCCCGAAGTCGAGTGTGGTTACGCGTTCCCAAGTCAAATCAGGCGAAACCAAGCCCGGTGCTGATGTTGCCAGTGGCTGCTCGCCGCCGACCACTGTCGTCGTATTGAACGTCGTCATGGAAGGAATGTAAGCGTACGTGCCAACTTGCTGATTGCCCAGCGCACCGTAAGAAGCACGCAGCTTTAAGTCGCTCACTACAGGTTTCAAGCCTTCAAAGAAGCCTTCTTCGGAAATTCGCCAACCCGCGGATGCAGAAGGGAAAAACCCGAAGCGGTTGTCTTGTGGAAAACGAGACGTACCATCGTAGCGACCATTAAATTCAAACAAGTATTTGCCGTCGAAATTGTAATTTAAGCGATAGAACACACCGCGCACTGCCCATTCGCTGGCGCTGCCATCCACCTGTGCTTCGCCGACTGCCAGATTGATAGAGCCCAGGTTGCTCACTACATCGTCTCGGCGCGCTGTCACGGAACTGAAGGTGCGCAGTTCCTGGTTGAAACCAACCATCCCACGGAAAAAGTGGCGACCCAATTGCTTTTCGTAGCTGGTATATAAGTTGAAAACGTGGTAGCGATTGTCCGTGGTGGTATTCAACACTCGACTCACGCCGCGCAGAAACTCTGCATCTGGATTCAATTCATAGCGACGATACGGTTGTTGGATATAAAATTCATTTATATCCGAACCATCTACTTGGAAGGTGTAATCACCATTGATTTTCCAGCTATCCTCAAAAAAGGAAGCTTCAAAGCCAGTAGTGTTTTGTAGGATTTGCGTAACGTTTGAGCCAGGACCACCATCGCGCAAGAATGAAAGTGATAAGCCCCCTGGGAACGTCCATGTGCCATCAGGGTTCGTCGGTAGTTGCTGTGCATTGCCCAGAATTGCTATCCATCTTTCGGTAGTCACTGTACCGCCATCCAGGGTTCGGTAATCGTAGTTTCCGTTATTGTAAAACGTATTATTGCGAATGCTCAACCAGTCATTCACCGCAAAATCCAGCTTGGAGCGGAAATTAAAGCGCTCGAATTGATCCGCATCATATTCATAAATACCATCCTGAAACAGGTAACTGCCAGAAAGGTAATAGTTTAAATTGCCCGTACTACCCGAGAAGCTCAGGTTGTGCTGGGTCATTTGCTGTTGTTCTTCGTACATTTCATCAAACCAGTCCACATTGCCGTAGTATTCGTACCGGCCATCATTGGCAATGCGAAAATTTGGCAAGGAAGGATCGGCGGAGCGCTGGCGGGCGTACTCCAACTGATCTTCGGTATAAACTAAGGTGTTATCCCAAGCTTTTCGCGCTTCGTGAAAAAGCAACATACTGGTGTAGGTATCGGTCACGGGTTCTGGCAAAATAGTCGGCGTATTAATACCAACGAAGGCAGAATAATTCACTTGTGGTTTAATCGTTGTACCGGTTTTCGTTTTGATGAGAATAACACCAAAACCACCCCGCGCGCCATAAATTGCTGCTGAGGCTGCATCCTTCAATACGGTAACGCTTTCGATGTCATTTGGATTCAAAAGCGTCACCAATTCCGGATCAGCAGGAATGCCATCAATCAAAATCAGTGGATCGCCGCCGTTGATCGAAGTCACCCCGCGCACATTGAATTGAGGTGTAGCACCTGGCGTACCATCGGTAAAAACGATGTTCAAATTTGGAATCAAGCCTTGCAAACCGCGCCCCACGTTGTTGATCGGGCGATTTTCAATATCGGCAACCGAAATTTGGTCCACAGCACCGGTCAGGTTTTCCTTTTTGATCGTACCATACCCAATGACGACCACTTCCGCCAGGCTGGTTTCGGAAGCCTGCATGGTAATGTTAATAACGGATTCACCACCGACAGTGATAGCCTGCGGAAGCATACCAATGTACGAAAACTGTAGCTGTTCACCCTGGCTAGCACTTATGCTGTAGCTGCCGTCGATTTCCGTTACGGTGCCGGTTGAAGTACCCGCCACTAGCACAGAAACACCGATCAGCGGCGTGCCACCAGCATCGGTCACTTTTCCAGTGATGTTTTGGGCAATGAGCAATTGCGTGAAGAGCATTAGAAAAACTAAAGCTCGAAATACTTTCTTAAACATAGTGAGTTACTTTTTAGTATTTAGGTGTGTTTGTCGAGACGAAGCTACTCACGCTAGTTTAAGCCCTTATTAAGCGTTAGTTATTATAGGGTTAATTATTGGTTACCAGTTTCTTATGTTAAATTTTTAGCTTTTTTGGGTTACTTTTAAATTAAGTTTCACAACACTTATTAAAACAATATTAATCCCGCGTATTTTACAGGCGGTCTTTTTGTTTTATTTATTGGTAACCACGGTGTTCTGTTGCTGCGCGACAATTACGCCGACACCCGTCATTACGAGCGCGTGGTGCGGGAGTGTAAAACGTTTCAGGCGTATCTTGTCCGATGATTTTACAACCAAAGAACCCCCGCCGAAAAAGGCGAGGGCCGAAAATTATTGCATAGTCATGATCGTTTTGCGGGCTATTCGGAAATACCGCTATATCTGAAGTCTATTGGCACGCCATTCGCCAACAGCTTATTCCCTTCCTGGGTATAATCACTTCCCGCCGGCACGAGCACGAGCAGGCGCGCAGCATCGCCGGGGATGTCGAAGCGCACTTCGTCGGCAACGCCGGTTTGCAGCATCTCACGGTTTACCGCGTCGTAAATGTCCGCCGCTTCAGCGCCAACGTTGATGATGACGCTTTTCGACTCCGCGTAAGGATTGAAGTACAAAAACGTCGGATAAGCCTCGTGTTGCCGGAACATATCCGTTTTTAGACAATCGATCCGGAGAATTTTTTCCACATTCGTTTTTTGAATGACGCCACCGAAAACGCCCACGTGCCCGCTTCCGTACACGGAAAACATGGTTTCTGGCGGCATGCCCGGCGCCCAGTTCGGTCCATCGCCCTGCACAAATGGCGTGATGCCTTTGAATTTTTCGTAAGTCGATTCCTTGATGATCCCCTCGTACGCAATGACGTTCTTGGTTACCGCCTTGTGATCGGGAATCGCTTGCAGCGAATCCGGCATTTCATATGGATAAAACATCCGCGCTGCATTCGCCGCATTGAGCAGCCACTTGCCCACCGCCCGGGCGTAGCGCTGGTCGTAGCGCACCGTCGCCGTGAAAGGCCAAGCCACATCGAAAGTGTTCATCAGGAAGCCGTAACCGCCGTTGTGATCGGTGCTGCCGATGACGCCGTGCACGTCGTAGCCGCCCCAATTGTCGGAAAGTGCGCCCCAGCCAATGCGGTTGGTCGCGTCACCATCGAGCGTCCAGTTGATGAATTTTGCCACGTCAAAATCCGTGCCCTGCTCCGCGTTCATGCGCGCTGCGACGTAAGCACCAAAGGGCATGAGAATTTCGTAAAAGCGGTTTTCTGGTTGATTTTGCAAAACCGTCAGCGCGTGCTTGGCTGCCGCCAGGTATTTTTCATCGCCAAATTTTTGGTAGGCTGCGTACAAAATAAACGCGTAGCCCGCTCCCACATCTTCCTGCGGCACGATCCAGTTGGTTTCGGGCTTCATATTTTTAAAATCGAAATAGGAATAGCTATAATTATCGCCGAGAATAGAATCGGATTTGTAAAACTGATCGGCAACCGTTCGCATGATGTCATCGTAGCCTTCGTCCGGGTAGTAATTACCAACCGCGTAGAACAGCACGTTGTTGTACACGTCGTACCACCAGTCGTTGCCGTAGCCACCGCCGATGTGCCCTGCCGGATTCGTAAAGTTCATCACGATATTCCAGCCGGTATCTTTGTTGAAATAATTGCGCGCCATCTTGACGTAATTATTGCCATCCTGATCGCTTTTGTCGATGCCAACGAGCGTCGCGCCGAGAATAGAGCCCAGTACCGCCAAGCCTTCGTGCGCTTCCAGGTTCTTGCCCGTTCCCTGCCGGATATCGCCGAGTGCGGTGTAAATGCCAAAGGTTTCCTGGTCGAGGTTGCGCCGGTTCGTATCGCGCCAGATGAAGGGCAGAAATTCGCCTTTCTGATTGAAATCGTAAATGTAGGCGTCAAATTCTCTGGCTGTTTCCTCCCAATCCTTCATGTTGTAAGGCTCCGGCTGATTGGGCATGCCAGCTACGCGGGGAATTGCTGCCTGCGCTACCGGCGGTGCGGTAGGTTCAAATGGCTCGGGTGTTTGCTTACAAGCAAAAAATGTAAAAATTAAAACATTGAGTATGAAAAAGTTCGTTCGTTTCATTTTTCAAAATTATCAATCAACAATAACCAATTCTTAAATCGGTTCTTTCAAAATTGCAGGCTCCTGTTCTTCCGCAGCTTCTTTATTCCAAGCGGGGTCTTTGAGAATGCCTCTCGCTACGAAAATGGATATAAACTGAATCAAAGCGATCACCAGCAAGGCGTAGCGCAGCGCCACGTCATCGCTGACATTGCGCGCCAGCAAAATGAACAAGCCGCAACCAAACAAACGCCCAATGTACAAGCCCAATTCATGGTTAAAAATGTAGGCAAACTCGTTGCGTTTTTCCTTCGCCGCTACGATGTCGATTACGCCCAATTGGATGGGGAAGTACGCAATGTCGAGCAGTGGCCGCGCAAAAATGAGGCAGAGCACGAACAGAATCACGCCCAGCGCCGAGTACAAAGCCGCATTGAACAGCGCGCCCAGCACAAACAGCGACAGCCCCGCCGCAAAAATCGCCAGGCGATGCTTCGGCTTGGTCGCCCGCCCCAGGATGTACAGCATAATCGCCGAGAGAAATGCCCCGATGGATTGGATCAAACCGAGCTCGCCCTCTTCGCCCACCAGCTTCATGATGAGCATGACCGGCGCGGTGACGATGTAGCCCTGCGCCACGCCTTTCAGCGCGGAGAGCTGGAGCATTTTATTCCAGAGTTTGTCGAATTTTAAAAACAGAAAGGGCGCTTTTTTCGGATTGGTAAACTGACCGCGATGCACCAAAACAGAGGCAATGACCGTCAAGCCAAATACGACGCCGGTGAGAATGTAGTAAGCGACATTCACATTGCCGCCAAACCAGCCCTGTTTCTGCGTTGTAGCAATAAAAGCCCCCACGATGAACGGCACGATAATAAAGGTCAGCGTATAAAAAAACGTCTCAATGCCATAGTAGTAATTTCGATTTTCATCTTTAGTGGTATCGAGCGCCAAATAGTCGCGATTCGCCCAGAAAAAGCCGTAGGACAAGCCCATGATCAATCCGGCAGCGGCTACGCCGAAGGTGTCGAGGCGTTCCAGCGTCATCATGACGGTCATGGAAATACCGCTCAGCAGCATCCCGAAGGAATAGAGCCTGGAAATGTGAAAGCGATTCAGCAGAAACCCGTTGATCATAAACGTCAGCGGAATGCCGGTGTAAAGCGCCAGTTGAAAAACCACCACCAAACTGACATCCGACGAATTGCGCATGATGTATGCCCCGATAAACAACTCGATGATCGGCAGTACCAGCGCGTAGATCAGATTCGTGAGCAGCAGCATTCGCATACCCAGCGGGTGTGATCCGAAAAACTCCAGTTCCTGTTTTAGTTTGTTTAGCATGTTACTTTTGCGTTAGGGTGTTCAGGTGTTTTTGTCTGAACCCGTTTTAAGAAAGTACCTTCAAACTTGACAAAATATTTTCAATGGACAACTTCGCACCGCAGATCACTTCGTCGGAAGCGCCGTAGTACATCGTAATTTCATCGCCATGGACGAGATGCCCGTTCGTGAAAACGACATTGCCAAAGAAGCCCGTTTTTTCGTAATCTGCCACCGGCTCGAAGATCGGATCATGTGAGCGCGCCAGCACTTTGGTCGGATCGTGCAAATCCAGCAGCAATGCGCCCAGGCAGTAGCGATTATTGAAATCTGCGCCGTGGTAAATTTCCAACCAGCCTTCGTGGGTCTTGATCGGTGCTGCGCCCGCGCCTACGCGCGCGCAATCCCACATGCCTTCCCGCGTATGCAGGATGCAATGGTGCTCGCCCCAGTGGGTCATGTTCGGCGAATTGGCTATCCAGATAAAATTGCCGCCCAGATCCACGCCCGACGGACGGTGCAGACAGAAATATTTGCCGTTGATTTTTTCTTCGAAAAGTGCGCAATCCTTGTTGTGCGGCGCGATGATCATGCCTTTGCGGTCGATGTTGCGCCAGTCGCGCGTGCTCATCAGCCCAACGCCAACGCCACTTTCGGAAACCTGCGTGTACGTCAGATAATACGTTCCGTCAATCTTGGTCACCCGGCAATCTTCGATGCCAAAAGCTTCCAATTCACTATTGCCAAAAATTTTCGTCGGAAAATCATCCGGCTCGTAAAAATGAACGCCATCGTCGCTACACACCAGCCGCAGGTGCGAAATGGTGCTGAGATAGGTCGTGCCTTTGTAGCGCACATATCGCGCATCGGAGAGATCCACATCGGGATCGTCCGTGGCAAATTCCATAATTTCCAGGCTGCCGTCCGCCTGCATGACCGGAAAAGAGGCGATGCCTTCCTTTTGCACAGGGCGCTCGGCTACCCGCACGATCATCCAGGTTTTGCCTTCGAAAGAGAAAACGCCCGGATTCAATACGCATTCAATCATCAAGCCTTCATGGCTCGGCTCAATATCTTTTGTGGTTAAAATAGGGTTTTGCGGAAATCTTTGATTCAAAACTGACATATTTTACCAGTTTTTAATTTCGTTTTTAAATGATTTTCCCGGACGTACACCTTCAGTATCTTGCCTCATTACCATATTGATTAAAATAGGAAAACCATGAAATAATAAAAAAGCAAGGCCCTGAAAGTGACTTCCAGAGCCATTGCGATCAACCTTGAAAAAACTATTGCTTATAGAATTTTACAGCCCCCAGGTTTTTACCGCCCAACACGAAGTTGAGGAAGTAATTGCCGGTCTGATAATTATGTACATCAATCGAGAATTGGTCGAGCGGCAATTCATTCTTGTTGTAACGAATCGCATCTATCTGCCGTCCGTTGATGTCAAACACGCGCAGCAGCAACGGCTGATTATTCTGCAAAGCGTGTTCGATGTATAGCTTGTCCGTTGCCGGGTTCGGATACACCACGCTCACGTATTTGCGCAGTTCCGCGCTCAGGTGATTGTCCGTACCGGTCGTTCCTGTAGAGTACAAATTCGCAATTTCTTCTGCGGTCAGCGCTTTGTTGTAAATTTTCAACTCATCCAGTGCACCGTTGAAGTATTGCTTTCCATCAACGTTGTTACTACCTATACCCAGTGGACGCCCGGTACTATTCAGCGTACCCGGTGCCGGCTTGCGGTTCGCTTCCACGCTATCTACGTAGATGATGTCGTCATCGCCATCGTGAACCATGGTGACGTACCACCAGAAGCCTTCGGTCAGTTCGTTACCGTCGCCGGAATCCATGTCGGAAATGGCATTGTCAAACTGTGCATTCTTGCTGTTCGTCGTCCAAACAATCTTCAGGTGCTGCGGAAGTGAGATTTTCCAGCGCTGGCTCCAATGACCAAAGTCCAGGATGTAAGCTTCGGCGTCGCTCAGGTTGCGACCATCCACGCGAATCCAGAAGCTCACCGTTGTAAAGTCAGAAATTAGTTGTACGGCATTGGCTGCCAAAACAGAGTCCTGATCGCCGTCGAATTTAATCGCCATACCACTGGCATCAGGGCGGTCGGTCACCATTTCAAAAACAGGATCACCACCGATCACGCCGTGATTTTCGTAAGGCGTCGCATCATTGGCATCACCTTCGAATGGATACCAAGCCACCAAGCCCGGCTCGCCTGCGTCAATTTCCGGTTCGGTTGTCACCAAAATATCGGCAATCTCAGAGTCATTACCGGCCGCATCAAATGCATATACTTCGAAGAAATAAGCCGTTTCCGCTTCCAGACCCCCGATGAAAATGGAAGTCGCATTTCTACCTAAAGAGTCGAAATGTATGCCATCCACCAGTACTACGTAGCCCGCTACCTGGCGATCATCCGTCGATGCTTCCCAGGAAAGGACAACCGAGCTCGAACCGGCATCTGCCATCAGATTAGCCGGAGCCGTCGGTGGTGTTACATCCGGTGTAGATTCTTCGCCCGTAGTCACGCTCAGCGTGGTCCTGCTTGATTCGTTACCGGCAGCATCTACGGCGGTTACCCCAAAAACAAACTCGGTCAGTGGCATCAGTTCTACCAGGGAAAGGTTCGTATTTTCCGTCGTTGCAATTTTTGCACCATCCTGGAAAACGTTATAAGCAGTCACGCCGACATTGTCGGTCGCTGCCTGCCAGGTCAGATCAACATTGTTGAAGGTCACGGTAGCAGCTAAGCCCAGCGGAGCCGCCGGTGCCTGATCGTCGGCGTTCATTGGCGCCTGCGATTGCGCAGCGTACAAATCCGCCACTTCCTGATCGGTGAGTGCGCGATTGTAAATTTGCACTTCATCCAAAGCACCGTTGAAATACGAGCCGCCGTCAATTGGATTGTAGCCCATACCAAACGGATAAGTCGTGCTGTTCAATTCCCCGGTTACATCTTTTTCGGCAACCAAATTACCGTTCAGGTAAATCTTATCCTTCGCACCATCGTGGCTCATCACCACGTGCGTCCAAAGGCCTTCCTGCAACTCATTGCCATCGCCGGAATCCATATCGGAAATACCGGAAGTTGCGTTCGTCGTCCAGACCGGCTTGCCATGCGGCGGTAAAGAAATCTTCCAGCGCTCCTGCCAGCCACCGTGCGACAATAGGTAGTATTCGCCGTTGCCCGGCAATTCGTTTACATTCACCCAGAAGCTCACCGTCGTAAAGTCAGAATTCAGCTGCAGGGAATTTGCCGCCGTGATATCATCGCTCACACCGTCAAATTCGTAAGCCATATTTGCTTTATCGAAACGGTCATCGCTGAGTTGCGCACCCTTGACCTGAGCGTTATTCGTGAAAGGTGTCACGTCATTGGCGTTGCTGCTAAACGGATAGTACGCCACCAATTCGTCCGCGAAGGTCGGCTCGGTGTTTTGTGCAGCATACAAATCTGCAATTTCCTGATCGCTCAGGGCGCGGGTATAAATCTGAATGTCATCCAAAGCACCATTGAAATAGCTACCGCCATCGATTGGGTTGTTGCCAATGCCCAGCGGATAGC
>CAZFBU010000088.1:0-5743 GCA_964517175.1 uncultured Saprospiraceae bacterium | reverse complement strand
CCATTGAAATAGCTACCGCCATCGATTGGGTTGTTGCCAATGCCCAGCGGATAGCCGGTGCTGTTCAGCACACCAACGACGTCTTTTTCATTCGCCAAAGCGCCATTGATAAAGATTTTATCCTTTGTGCCATCGTGCACCATTGCGACGTGCGTCCAGGTGCCCACTTGCAATTCATTGCCATCGCCAGAATCCATATCGGAAATGCCGGAAGTCGCATTGGTCGTGAAGACCGGCTTGCCGTGACCCGGTAGCGAAATCTTCCAGCGTTCCTGCCAGCCGCCATTCGATAGTAAAAAGACCTCGCCTTGTGCCGGTAGCTCGGCTACATTCACCCAGAAGCTAACCGTCGCAAAGTCGGAATTCAGCGCTACCGAGTTCGCCGCCACGATAGAATCCGCGCCGGAGAAACTGTAAGCATTTGCAGCGTAGCCAAAGCGATCTGTGGTCAGCGTTGCACCGCCAACCCAACCATCATTGCCAAACTGCGTGGTGTCATTCGCATTACCATTGAATGGATAAGCAGCTACGAGATCCGTCGCCGTTGCGCCAGAGGTCGATTGTGCCGCGTACAAATCTGCAACACCCTGCGCATCAACTGCGTAGTTGTAAATCTGCACATCGTCGAGTTCCCCATCGAAATAGTTGCCCCCGTCGATCGGGTTATAACCCATACCCAGCGGATGGGTCGTGCTGTTCAGCGTACCTCCAACGGCTTTAGAATTTGCCAAAGCGCCATTCACGTAGATCAGGTCATTCGTACCGTCGTGCACAAATGCCACGTGCGTCCAGACGCCTTCCTGCAATTCATTGCCATCTCCGGAATCCATATCAGAAATGCCGGAGGTATTATTGGTCGTCCACACCGGCTTGCCATGCGGCGGCAAAGAAACCTTCCAGCGCTCCTGCCAGCCGCCGAACGACATCAGAAATGCTTCGCCGTTGCCAGGCAGGTTATTCACTTTCACCCAGAAGCTAACGGTCGTGTAGTCAGCATTCAATTGTGCCGAATTCGGCGCGGTAATCTCGGAAGAAGTGCCGTTGAACTTGTATGCGCTATAGCCAAAGCCAAAGCGGTCGGTCGTCGGCGTCACATCTGTGCCCACCGCGTGATTATCAAAACTGGTTGCATCCTGCGTATTTCCATCGAAACCGTAATTGGCAACCATGCCCTGATCGAACGTAGGAGTTGTACTTTGCGCCGCATACAGATCAGCGATGGTTTGCTCGTCCAACGCAGCGTCGAAGATCAATACTTCATCCATAGCGCCTTTGAAAAACAGCGCTCCGCCGATGGGGTCGTAGCCGATGCCCAGCGGGCTGGTCGTGCTGTTCAATTCCCCGGCAACGGCTTTGGAATTCGCCAAAGCGCCATTTACATAAATTAAATCATTCGTACCGTCGTGCACAAACGTTACGTGCGTCCAAACCCCGACTTGCAGGTTATTGCCATCGCCGGAATCCATATCGGAAATGCCGGAGGTGTTGTTGGTTGTAAATACGGGTTTTCCATGCCCGGGCAACGAAATTTTCCAGCGTTCCTGCCAACCGCCAAAGGACATGAGGAATACCTCGCCCTGTGCGGGCAGCTCATCCACGCGCACCCAGAAGGCAACGGTGGTGTAGTCAGCGTTCAGTTGTGCAGCATTCGGCGCTTGCAAAAAGCTTTGCGTGCCGTCGAAAGCGACCGCGCTGTTCGCTACGCCAAAGCGATCCTGCGTCAGCGCTGCGCCATTCGCGGCGGCGTCATTACCGTAAGTAGAAGCGTCCATCAAATTGCCGGAGAACGGGTAGGAAGCTACCGGCTCCTGTGCCTGAACCACTGCCACGAGCAGCAAACTCAGGATGAAAGAATAGATAATTGGTATAGCCAGTTTCATACGAATTGGTTTTAGTATATAAGAATGTTGTTCATTATCATTGTTTTACAAATCGTTGCGTTTGCATCATTTTTTCGGTGGTAATTTTTATCAAATACAAGCCTGGTTTCCAGTTGTTTGTATCAAAAAAAAGCGTCTGCGTGCCTGGCGTAATTTTTTGCGTTGCCAGTTGCTGTCCGTTTGCATTGAAAATCGAAATAATAGCTGTATCGGTCCATTCATTGATCTGTAGCGTCAGTCGGTCACGCACCGGATTAGGCGTTAATTGAATTGCAAGTTGTTGATTGTTAATCATATCCGTTGAAGTGGTCAGACTCGAATCGTACAAATCCCTGACCGCCTCCGGATTCAACGCATAGTCGAAAATCCTGACTTCATCAATGATGCCGGGAAAGTTGTAATTGGCATCGCCTGGCAGCATTTGCCCGATGAGCAGATCGAGCGCCGTGGTGCGGATATTGCCCGTCAGTTCGCGAAAGCTCTCCAGTACGCCGTTGACGTACAGCGCCATGAGCTTGCCGTCGTAGGTCGCAGTGACGTGATAGTAGCTGTCTTCACCGATTTTTATTTGAGAATCGAGGTCGCGAATGGTATTGACCGAATTGACCGTCCAGCGAATGCGCCGTTCGGGAATGATGGAAATCTTCCAGCGATTTTGCCAACTGCCGTGCGACACGATGAACATTTCCCGATCTGGGAGTCGATCCGGATTGAACCAGGCGCTCACCGTGATGGCTTCGGTTACATTCAAAATTGAGTTGTTCGTCACGCTAATGCGGTCGTTTGCCCCATCGAAAAAATAAGCGCTGCTCGCATTGCCAAACTGGTCGGTGGTAAGCCGCGCCCCGAAAGCCGTGCCGTGCAGGTTGTTACCACTGGCGTCATCCGCATTGCCTGAAAAGGGGTAATAAGCGATCAGGTCGCCAGTTGTAGCAGCAAATTCCTTCACTAAAATCGTTGTGGAAGCTTGCGCGGAAGCATTTTTATCGTCTTCTACCATCACGCTGATCTCGTAAGTGCCTTCGGTATTTGGAGCCGTCCAACTGACCAGATTGCCGTCGCCGGTAAATGTGCCCGCATCGGCAGACCAGGTGTAGGTCAGCGGGTCGCCATTGCCATCGGTCGCGGTAACGCCCAACTCCAGCGTGCCACCCGGAGCCACGTAGCCCAAGCCTTTCACGATCTCCAGAATTTCCGGTGTCTGGTTGATTTCGGCGACGATTTGGAGTTGCAAGGTTGCCGTATCGCGCTGGTCGTTGCCATCCGTCACGATGACCTGAATTTCGTAATCGCCTTCGGCGCTGTTCGCCCGCCAGGTTACTTCGCTGCCATCGCCAATGATCTCGCCGCCGGTAGCGCTCCATTCGTACGTCAGATTCGCATCATCCTGATCGAATGCCGTTGCAAAAACCTGCACGGAATCGCTGATTTCTACCTCATTTTGTTCGGCTGCCAGCGCCTGAATTCTTGGCTTGTAATTAAATGGATTCGCCGTTTGCATATAATCGACCACGACGCCGTCAATCCGCATCCGGTTTTGATCGTAGGAAACCTGCCCGCCCGCCGGCGTCAGCACCACTACAATCGCCTGGTCTGCCGGAATAGTCACTTCCACCGTGCCAGTCACACTTTGCTGTAAAAAACTTTCGGAAAGCGATTCGTAAATATCTACTTGTCCGTCGCCAACTTCCAGTTGCACCGTCTGCGGTAAAGCGTAAGGATTGTACAACAAATACGTCGGATATGCCGCGTCGCGGAAAAAATCGGTTTTTAACAGGTCAATTTTCAGAATTTTATCCACGTTCGTTTTTTCGAGCATCGCACCCAGGTAGCCGATGGAAGAAGTGCCGTACAGCGCCAGATTCGTCTCCGCCCAGCCGCCGCGAATCGCATCGCCGGTGGAAAAAGGCGAATTGCCTTCCCACTGTTCGCGCAGGGCTTCGTAGCCGACCACGCGATCCGGGTCATTGGCATTCGACCAATCGTTGGAATCTTGCAAAAAGCCAGGCAAAAAACCCGGAAAAAACAGGCGGGTCGCATTCGCCAGATTCAGCATCCACTTGCCGATTGCCCGCGCAAAACGCTTGTCGTAGCGCACCATCGGCGTCAGGGTTGCCGCCTGTTGTACGCCATTCAACTGAAAAGCGTAGTCGTTGCCATTGTCATTTGCCTCGCCCACCAGGCCAGAAACGTCGAAGCCATTCCAGCGCCCGACGATGGTGCCCCAGCCACGCAGCGGACCGCGATCAAACGACCAGTTGACAAACTTTTCAATATCATAATTTGTACCCAACTCCGCATTCATTTTGGCTGCAGCGAGCGTGCCATAGGGCAATTGCAACTCGTAGGAAGGGTTCGTATCCCAATCATTCAAAAACTCGATGCTCCACTCCGCCGCTTTCAGGTACTCGGGGTCGCCGGTTTCCTTATAGGCATGATACAGCACCCAGGCGTAAGCGCCCGCTGCTTCGGGTTCTTTCACACCGTCCGGATTGGGTTGCATGGTCAAAAAATCAAAAGCGCGGTAATTCATGAACGCCGGTGACCAAGGGGCATCGTCGCCGCCGAGGGCGCGCACCGATTGCACAAAGCGATCCGCCACGCTGGTGAATTGAAACGCAGCATCCCCGACATTTGGATACAGATCATACAACTGATAGAAAAAAACATTGGGCATGAGGTCGTACCACCAGTCGCCGCCGCTGCCGCTGCTCACGCCATTCAGGTAGATCAGGTGACCATTATTTTTATTGAAAAAATCCTGGCTCATCCGCACCCAGTTCTGCCCATTGTGATTGGTTTTGTCCACCCCAACGAGGCTAGCGCTCACAAGCGAAGGCAGTACATTGATCGCCTCATTGCTCGACATGCGATTGATGCCAACGTAGGTTACCAGTTCAAATCCGGAATTTTGCGGATAATTCACGCCGTTATTTTTCAGCGAAACCAGCGGCAGATACTGCCCGGTTTTATTCAGATCGTAAATAAAATTGTCGTATTGAATGGCTACTTCGCGCCAGTCGCGCACGTTGTAGGGCGAGGGTTGATTCGGCATCAGCTCGATGCGCGGAATGTCAACCTGCGCAACCTGCGCGTGCGTGATTGCGATAAGCATCAGCCCAAAGAAAGTCGATAATATGCTTTTATTTTCTAACATGTAATTAATTCGATTTTGAGTTTCTAAGTGCTTGGACATTAATAAACAGACAGGATTCACGGGATTTTCAGGATTCAGAATGCTGTAAATCTTCGATTTACGACATCCTGTCGATCTTGTTAATCCTGTCCAATAGAAAAATAAATTTGTCCAGGCACTTACTTTTGAAGTTCAAAAGTATGTTATGCAATGTCTGGCGACTGCGACATCGTCATCCCTTCGGGAAAGTCGCCGATACTTAATATCCCGGATTCTGCGCCAGACTTGGATTTAAGTCAATCTCGGTTTGCGGAATCGGGAAAACTTCATGCTTGCCCGCCTGAAAACCTTCCAGCACCTGATCGGCAATGCCCCAGCGTACCAAGTCGAAAAAGCGGTGCATTTCGTAGCCGAGTTCTACCCGCCGCTCGTGGCGGATCGCGTCGATCATCTCCTGCTGGTTCGTCGTGGTGATCGGCGGTAAAATCTTTTCCGGATCATTCGACATAGCCCGGGCTCTGGCGCGTACGGCTTCCAGCGGAGCCTGGGCTTCATTCACACGCCCCAGTTCTGCCAGCGCTTCCGCTTCCCACAGCAGCACTTCCGCGTAGCGGATCGCGCCGTAGTTGATGTCGCCATCGGCTTTTTGGGTAACGACGGAATCCGATTGCAAATACTTCACCGGACCGTAGCGCGTGGAAGAAAAAGAAGGCTTGTAAATCAGCTC
>CAZFBU010000087.1:0-18238 GCA_964517175.1 uncultured Saprospiraceae bacterium | reverse complement strand
GCATTCTTCCGATTTTCACCGAATAATGCAAAGCAGAAGCCTTATCTTTGCACCAACCCCGTCAAGTTGCGAACACAAAAACACCCTGAATTCAAAAAATAATATCACATTATGAAAGGAATCATTCTTGCCGGCGGGCTTGGCACGCGCTTGTATCCGTTGACGCTGGCGGTGAGTAAACAACTCATGCCGGTGTACGACAAACCGATGATCTACTATCCGCTGTCCACGCTGATGTCGGCGGGCATTCGGGATATTCTCATCATTTCCACACCCCATGATCTGCCAAATTTCCAGAAGCTGCTGGGCGATGGTAGCGAGATCGGCTGTAATTTTTCCTATATCCCGCAGCACGAGCCGAACGGGCTGGCGCAGGCTTTCGTTTTGGGAGAAAATTTTATTGGCGATGACCCGGCAGCGCTTATTTTGGGCGACAATATTTTCTACGGAGCCGGTATGCAGGAACTGTTGCAGGCAAGCACCAATCCGGACGGCGGCGTCATTTTCGCCTATCAGGTAGCCGATCCCGAGCGCTATGGCGTGGTGGAATTCGATGAAAATTTCACGGCGCTTTCCATCGAAGAAAAACCGACGCAGCCAAAGTCGCATTATGCGGTTCCGGGCTTATATTTTTATGATAATCAGGTGGTTGACATTGCGAAAAACCTCCAGCCCAGTGCGCGTGGCGAATATGAGATTACGGATGTGAACAAAACCTACCTTGCGATGGGCAAGCTCAAGGTTGGTGTGTTGGGGCGCGGCGTTGCCTGGCTCGATACGGGCACGCACAAGTCGCTCATGCAGGCGGGGCAGTTTATCGAGGTAATCGAAGATCGCCAGGGCTTGAAGATCGGCTGCATTGAGGAAGTGGCGTATGAAATGGGCTTTATCGACGCAGCGCAATTGGAAAAACTGGCGCACAAGTTCATGAAAAGCGGCTACGGCGAGTACCTGATGAATTTGCTGCAGCAGGAAAAAACGCACGTCGGCAAATAAAGAGCAGCCGAAATTTGCTATCTTGCTTTGCGTATCAAAATTCAGCAATCAAGGATGAAAAAACTGCTTCGGCTTTTACTCCGGCTATCGTTTTTTGCGATTATCATCATTATCGGCATCATGGCGGTGAAAACGGTGGGCTTTACTTCCAAACAAATTCCGGTCGAACCGGTGGAAGCTGTCGCCATCGATGATGCATCGATTAAGCGTTTTGCGCAAGCCATCCAAATTCCGACCACCTCTCGCGAAAATGAGCAGGACACGGCAGCGCTACTTCAACTCGACACGCTCATTCAAACCAACTATCCGCGGGTCGATTCCATGCTGGAAAAGCGATACTTCAATGAACTGAGCCTGGTGTTCAAATGGGCAGGCCGCAACCCGAACCTCTCGCCCATTCTACTCATGGGCCATCTCGATGTCGTTCCAATCGAATCTCCTGAAAAATGGTCGGCAGAGCCATTTGGCGGCACAGTCAACGACGGTTACATCTGGGGGCGCGGCGCTATGGACGACAAGCTCAGCGTGTTCGGTATTTTAGAAGCCATAGAAATGCTCTTGCAGGAAGATTATTTACCGGAGCGCACGGTTTATCTGGCATTCGGGCACGACGAGGAGATCAGCGGCACCAACGGTGCGGTAGCCATTGCTGAATCATTCGCCAAAGAAAATATCCGCTTTGAATATATTCTGGACGAAGGTCATTTGATCGTAGAGGATGCGCTTCCGGGATTGAGCGCGCCGCTCGGCATGATCGGCGTAGCTGAAAAAGGGTATGTCACACTGAATCTCACCGCAGAACTACCCGAAGGCGGTCACTCTTCCATGCCGCCGCCTGAGACAGCCGTTGGCGTGCTGAGCAAGGCGATTGTCACTTTGCAGGAAAATCCCTTCCCATCGAAAATAGACGGCGCCACCCGAAGCCTGCTGCAATACGCCGGACCGGAGATGAGCTTCCCGTACAATGCGCTTTTCGCAAATTTGTGGCTGACCGAAGGCATTTTAAAACGAGTATTTACTGCCGCGCCCAGCAGCAGCGCGATGGTACGCACCACGACCGCACCGACCGTGATAGCGGGTGGCGTCAAAGATAACGTACTGCCAACCTCAGCTTCGGCGAAGATCAACTTTCGCATTCTACCCGGCGAAACGATGGAAACCGTGCAGCAATACGTAGAACGCACCATCAGCGACAACCGCATTACCGTGACAGCAGAAACGGAGTTCGGAGAGAATCCTTCGCCCATCTCCGGCGACGATACCTTCGGCTTTCTGGTCATTCAAAAAAGTATGCTGGAAGTTTTTCCGGGTACGGTGGTCGCGCCTGCGCTGGTGATCGGCGCGACCGATAGCCGGCATTATCAGCACCTGACCGACCAGGTGTATCGCTTTCAGCCCATTAAAATTGCCAAAGATGATGCCAAATTGTTCCACGGCATCGACGAACGGGTGAGCGTGGAAAACTACAAACAAGCCATTCGGTTCTACCGCCAACTGCTGCTCAATAGTTGTAAGTGAGAACTTTAATTTGCGTTCCGGTGTTTCAAATTCACAGACATTCTGCTAACTTTGCGGCGAATTTCTAATTATGCAAATAACTTTTCAAAACGAACATCACTTCATGTAGCGTTGCGAATCACAATGTCCCTCTCTCTTTTTTTATTGTCAAAATTCAAATTCAAACATGTTAGATAGATTAAATGCAATCCAGGATCGATATAAGCACCTCGAAGAACAAATGGCGGATCCAGCGGTGATTGGCGATATGGACCGGTACAAAAAAGTGAGCCGGGAATACAAGGAGCTAAAGGAAATCGTGGAGGTAGCCAACGATTACAAAGAAGTGGTGGGCAACCTGGCGAATGCGCGGGAAATGCTTAAGGATAAAGACCCGGAAATGCGGGAAATGGCGGAAATGGAACTGGAAGAACTGGCACCCCGCAAGGAGGAACTGGAGGAGCGCATCAAGTTTTTGCTGTTGCCAAAAGACCCCGACGATGCAAAGGACGTGATTTTTGAAATCCGCTCGGGTACCGGGGGTGACGAAGCGAGCCTCTTTGCCGGCGATTTGTATAAAATGTATCAGGCTTATTTCGACGAGCAGGGTTGGGAGGTGGAAATCCTGGAGGTAAACGAAGGTACGGTGGGCGGATACAATAAGCTGGTACTGGAAATTCGCGGCGATGACGTTTATGGCAAGCTCAAATTTGAATCGGGTGCACACCGCGTTCAACGCGTACCGAAAACCGAATCGCAGGGGCGGGTGCATACCTCCGCTGCGACCGTTGCCGTCATGCCGAAGCTGGAAATGGAAGATGTAAACATCAACCGGGCTGATTTGAAAATAGATACCTTCCGGGCGAGCGGCGCCGGCGGGCAGCACGTCAACAAGACCGAATCGGCTATTCGGATTACCCACATTCCTACCGGGGTGGTTTCGGAAAGCCAGGATGGGCGTTCGCAGCATAAAAACAAAGAAATTGCTTTGCAACAGTTATATCAGCGGATTTACACGGCAAGGCAGAAAGAGCATTACTCGAAAATTGCTGCTGAGAGAAGATCGCTGGTGGGCAGCGGCGATCGTTCGGAAAAGATCCGCACGTACAACTATCCGCAAAACCGCGTGACCGACCACCGGCTGGAGGGGGATGCCAAAAACTATAACCTCGATACGGTGATAGGGGGCAACCTGGAAGCTATTTTTGAGGCATTGCAATTGGCAGAAAATGCTACCAAACTCCAGGCGAAAGAAGAAATGGCATAACTGCAATTATCCGGTCATGCCTTTTCCATCACATATTTCTATTTGAATGCTTTATTGCTCGGCAAGTTGCAATGCTTGCTCCTTGTGTTCCAGCAACTCGTTTCTGGGCACTTGCTTGGCAGCATCCTCAATCTGGATCGCCTGCTCGAAAGCTTTTGCAGCTTCCACGTGCTGTCCGACACCTGCTAAGGCTTTGCCGTAATTGTACCAGGCAAGTTGCCGCCACTTGTAATTAGAATCCTCCCGGCTGTAATCACGAGACGTGCAGAATTTCAACTCCCTGGCAGAATTTGCAAAATCCTCCAGACGCAGCAGGCACTCCCCTTTGATGCGGCGCGCCTTCCAGTGTATAGGCTGCAACGGAATGGAGTTTTTGATTGCCATTTCCATATCTGCTACGGTTCCCTTCAGATCATCTTGTCTCATTTTAACCATACCTCTGCCCAGATAAGGTTCCGGATTCTTCGGGTTGATATTAATGCTCTTGGTGTAATCGTAGATTGCGTCTTCGTAATTTTGCAGCAGGAAATTGACGTACCCTCGGCGCTCATAGGCGCGGGCGTGCCGCTGGTATTTTTCAATAGCAGAACTCAGCGCTGCTTTTGCCTCTTTTTCCAATCCTTCTGCTACCAGTTCCCGACCGCGCAAATATTCCTGAATCGCCGCTTTTTCACTCTTGGGTTCTATTACTTTGTGCTTCAATACTTTACCGCTGTCAACCATCCAGATTTGCACGTCGCCGGCAATGGCAAACTGGTTAATGTACTCCAGTAGCTTGATGGTGTTTTGCCATCCTTTGTCGGTGGCATGAATGACCAGCCGGGGGATGCTCAGGGTATGCGTCTCTTCATCGAGTACTTCCTCGACTTTGAACAGAAGTTCGGCTGTACGATAAAAATTCTCTACGCGTTGTTCGCACATGCGAACGACTTTTTCGTAACTCTTGGCGCTGCCAAACTCAAGTTGGCCGGAAATGATTGTTTTGTAGGACATTGTGCTGCTGCTTTTTGATATCACCGAAAAAATTTACTGCATAAACTGTTATGTCCTTAAGCATTTGAATAAAAAAATTAAGGACGTAAAAAGCCTCTCTGTTTTCTGGCTTTCGGAAAAAGGCACCCCGAAAGTCGGAAAACGTGAAAATTACCTGATTTTATCTGAATGGTTGCTTTCCGTTTCAGCCGATTTTCCATCAAAAAGATGGAAACATGACAATACACGAGTGGTGTTCTTCAACGGCGGTGAGTACGTGGATAAAAATTATCTCTTCCGCGCTGTTGCATAGTGTTTCATGGAACAATTATGGTTTCCAAATATAATTTGGGAATTGGGTTGACTTTTCTGGAAAAGCGACCGGATTACAAAGTTCATTCCTTTTTAAGAAAAAAGCAAACAATACATGAAAAAATTGCCATATAAAATTAAGTATAATTTGTTGCAAACCTGTGAGTTATTGGTAAAAAGCGTTAATAACATGCTGCCCATTGTGCAAAACCAGGAATATCGTGTTGGTAAAGTGTGGATTTTAAAAAATGAAATAGTGTAAAAACAGAGAAAATGCGAAGCGATTATCCCCAAACCTTGCAGCCTTCGGTGCAATTGGTACAAATGTCAATTTCCTGCCGTCCCTTCAACAACTGCGTCCGGAAATGTTGGTAACTTTTTCCCTGCCATACTTCCCGGAAGGGGCGTTCTTTCAAATCGCCCAGGCGATGCGTAGCGTCTTTGTCAAAGCAGCAGGGCACTACCACGCCATCCCAGGTAATCACACAGGCGTGCCAGAGCTTCCAGCAGTGGTTGAGTAGCTGATTTTTGATGCGGTACGTACCATCCGGCTGCCGGGCGTAGCGCGCGTAGCGATCGATGGTCGGAATCAGCGGATGGCCGTTTTCGTAATCATACACTTGCGCGGTTTTCAGCTTTACTTCGTCGATGCCAATTTCTTTTGCCAACGCATAAATTTCCGGTATCTGATGCTCATTTGGTCGCACCACCAAAAACTGGAAAATGATGTGCGGCGTGCGGGATTTCAGTTCCTTTTTCCACTTTACAACATTGCGCGCTCCTTGCAGCACCACTTCCAGCTTACCTTCTTTTCGGTAGCTCTCGTAGGTTGCCTGCGTGGTGCCGTCCACCGAAATAATTAAACGATCCAGCCCCGATTCGACCGTTTTCCTGGCATTTGCTTCGCCCAGAAAGTGACCATTGGTGGAAGTAATGGTGTAAATACCGCGCTCGTTTGCGTGCCGAACCATGTCCAGAAAGTTCGGGTTGATGTAAGGCTCTCCCTGGAAATAGAAAATCAGGCAAAGCAGGTCCTTGTGTAAATCGTCAATCGTTTGCCGGAAAAAATCAGCGCGCAGATTGCCCGTTGGGCGGGAAAAAGCCCGCAGTCCGCTCGGGCACTCCGGACAGCGCAAATTGCAGGCGGTGGTTGGTTCAAAGGAAACCGTAATTGGCAACCCCCACTGAATCGGTCGTTTCGTCCATTTGGTCAGGTAGAATGAGGCGAGCACTTTCGCTGCATTCCAGAGGCGACGCGGGGTCAGTTTGGTCAGAAAGTTAACTCCGTCTTTCCAGTAAAAGCGTTTCACATTTTCTATCGTTTTTCATTAAAACTAAAATCGGCGCTTTCGTCAATATCCGTCACCAGCACCTCGGTGCGGCGATTGTACTGATGCTCTTCTTCGGTGCACTCCACCCCGTCCGTGCAGTGGTTGCGCAGGCGCGCTTCGCCGTAGCCAAAAGCCCGGATACGCTCCGGCGCAATGCCCCGGCTCACCAGAAAGTCTTTCGCCGACTCCGCCCGGCGCAACGACAGCGCCAGGTTGTAGCTTTCTTCGCCCCGGCTATCGGTGTGTGCAATCAGTTCGATCTTCATGCTGGGATGTCGCATCATCAGTTTCGCCAGGGCTTCCAGTTGCAAATCCTCTCCGGCCCGAATCGTCGATTTATCAAAGTCATAAAATATATCCAAAATAATGACCGTTCCTTTTTTCACCGGTCCGTTATACACTTCATTGCCGGTGGGCGTCATCTCCAGATTGACTTCAACGGAGCGGCTGCCGCGAATCTGCACCGTTGACACTTCGCTAAAGGCTTTGGTGTAGCCTAGTTTTTCGCAAGTTATTGTGTAACTGTAGCCCATATCCAGGCAGCTTTCAAAGGTGCCGTCCATATTGGTGCCGGTGATCTCCTCCGCGCCGGTGTCGTCATTGCGCACAAGCACGCGCGCGCTGGTGACCGGACGATTGCCGGAGGTGCTTCTCACCGTTCCGTTGAGCGTGATGCAGGCGCTGGGTTGCAACAACACCTCCAGGGGTTGCTGTACATCCTCCGCGCCCGGTGTCGTATAGGCTATTTCCTGGGTCGTGAAGCCGGGTTTGGAAATCAGGATGATGTAATCCTTATTGGGTTCTAATTGCAGAGAAACCTGTCCGGAACGATCGGTCAGAAATTTTGGCACGTCGAGTTCGGCTTCCTTTTTCCGCACTTTTTTAAAAATGAGATCAGCCGGATTATCCGATGACGGAATCAGGTCATAATTATACAAAGCATCATCTTCCGCAATGTCGTTTTTGTTTTCAAATACCCGAACGGCAGCGTTGGCGGTTCGGCGGCCGAGGCTGGCATCGTAAACGATCACCTCTGCATTTATTTTTGCCGCTGCTGCTACTTCCATGCCCGGTGCGCGAAAGCCATAAGGAATATCGAAACGATAAATATCGTAGCTACCGAAGCCACCGTCCCGATTGGAGGAAAGGTAACCGCTTTCGCCATTGGGGTCGAGGATGAAACCGAGGTCGTCCTTCAGAGAGTTGAATGGCTTGCCAATATTCGTTACAGCGCCCCAGCTTCTGGTTGTGAAATCAACCATAAAAATGTCCATGCCGCCATAACCGGGGTGCCCGTCAGAAGCAAAAAAGAGCACACCGCTTTCGTGAAAAAATGGAAAGGCGTCGTCCTTGTTGGTATTAATTTCCGGGCCGAGGTTAATAGGATCAGACCAAACACCATTGTTGTTGATGGACATATAAATATCCCGACCGCCAAAGCCGCCGGGCTTATCGGAGGCAAAAAACATCTTCGTACCATCCGGCGAAAGCGTCGGGTGCATACACGAATAGTCATGGCTGTTGAATGGCAGCTCGCGGATGTTCTCCCAATCGTAATAGCCCTTGTCTGCCTGATAGATTTTCAGGCGCACAACACCCTTTTTATCTGGTTTGCCAACGGTGCCCTGCAGGTTGTTGCGCGTAAAATACATTCGATCGCCCTTTCGATTGAAATCAACAGGGCCTTCGTGCAACTCCGAATTGATCTCGACAGAAAAAGGGCGGGGCTTCAGTGGCTTGCCATTCGGATCGAGGTCGGCATAAAACAATTCAAAATAGGTGTCGCCCAGTTTTTCGTCCACGATGCCGTTTTTTCGGCGCGAAGACACAAACACCAGTCCGTTCAGATAGTAGGTTGGCGAAAATTCGATGGCGGGGGTATTAATGCTTGCGGCATTGGTTATACGCACATTCTCGGTTTGCAATACATTTTGTTTTTTTTGCCCGAAAGCAAGTGCCGTGGCAAAAAGCAGAATCGTCGCTATTAAATTTGTGTTTTTCATAGGGCTTGTCATTATTTAGAAAAAGGGATTTCTTCCTAACGGATCAGCAACGTCCTCTGCCTTGCCGGGCTTACCGCCAAAAAAGTAGCGCAACACGCCTTCGAAGCTGCCGCTGTTGTAATTTCTGAGTTCCGTCAGCGTAGCATCATAAGACAAACCGAACAGGATATTGTCATTGATGTACGTGCCGAGCAGAGCCGATATCGATTCTCCGACGGCGCTGGTTTTAGAACCGCCAATGCGATACGAAGCGCCGGCAATAAATTTATCAACAAAAACGAAATTTACATTCACATCACCGTCAAAAGGCGCTCCCATGACGTATTTCAGCAATACCTGCGGTTGTACCTCCACGTTGTCGCCCAGGTTGAACCGTGCGCCCGCCATCGCATAAAAATGTCGTGTTTCGCGGGTAATCACATCGCGGGAGTCTGCCAGGTCAATATTATTTTCGAGCAATCGGGGGATGGAAAAACCCACATACATATTTTGACCACCGTAGTACAACCCGGCGCCAAAGTTTGGCACATATCGACTTTGAAAATCCAGTGGCACAGCGCCATCGGTTTCGATGGGTTGGGTTCCCTGCAAGCGGCTGAAATTGACGCGCATCAGGCGCACGGATGCCTGCACGCCAAGCCCAAGCCTTCCTCTGCCCAATTCGATGTGGTAAGCATAAGCGGCATCGGCGGTGTAGTTCTCGGTGACGCCGATGGTCTGGCGCGCGATGCTGCCGCCAAGCCCCACCCGATTCTGTGCGAGCGGAGCATTAAAGTTGATCATTTGCGTTTGCGGAGCGCCGTCGATGCCGACCCACTGATTGCGCACAATGGCGGAAATATTGGCTACGCGATCCTGACCGACAAAAGCCGGATTGAAGCTTTGCTTGTTGAACATGAACTGCGTGAACTGCGCTTCCTGCTGCCCGAAGGCCAAAGCAGAAAAGCCGAGGATTATGAGGAGTAAAAATACATTTTTCATAAGCAAAAATTATTGATCGGTTTGGAATGGGAGGCACTCGCCGTACCTCCCGTGTGTAGTTTTTTTATCGTTGAATCATCACGAAACCCGTTTGCGGCTCGCTGCCGTCGCCAAAGTTAATCACGTAAAAATAAGTGCCCGGCGGCAGGTCTTCACCGTCGAATGTGCCATTCCAATTGTTGTTGTAAGGCGTTGGTGAACGATAAACTTCATCGCCCCATTGGTTGAAAATAGATACCTGATTGTTCGGGAAGTTCCGCCCGTCAATGAGGCACGGGATGACAAAAACGTCGTTGATGCCATCGCCGTTCGGCGTGATGATGGAAGGTACGTCACACTGTGCATTTTCGCCCACGGAGAAATTGACGATCGCTTCTGAACATTCGCAACCCTCGCTGCACACTTCGTAGGTCATTTCATCAAAGCCGACAAAGTTGATTCCCGGAGTATAGATGAAACTGCCGTTGCCCTGCACTTCCACGGTGCCGTTGCGGGGCGAAGAAACGAGCGTCACGTTTGAACCGAAGGGTACGTCGTCGTTGTCGAGTACGTTGAATTGCCGACTCGTACCGAAGGGCACGGTCACCACATCATCCTGCGCCAGGGGGTTACGCTTGTAGGTTATGATAACGGTATCTCTCGAGAACTCGCCGCAGAGCGACTCATCAATAGCCCAGATGAGCAGGTTGTCGCCGTCCTGTAGGTTGGAAACCGTCGCATTGGGATTGACGTTACTGGAAAAAGAAATAAACGAATCGGGGGAGAGCCAGCGCCCGAAGCTGCCGTCAGCCGGAGGAGTGGCATTCAATACGGCATTGGCATTATCATTACAAACCACTGCATCTGCTCCGGCAAATGGTTCCGTATCAGAAGTCAGAACAAAAACCTTGTCCGCCAATCCGCCACAGCCACTTACAATCGTCCAGGTAAACTCGTACAGGTTACCAGATTCCAAACCGGTGATGAGTGTATTCGGATTTTGCGGCTCGGCAATTGCCACACCAAGCGTTTGCTGTGCTTCCGGCTGCGACCACCGGCCCTCTCCGCTAAGGGGCAGCAGAGCGTCCAGTACGACCTGATCCGTAGCGCATACTGTCGTGTCATTGCCGGCATTTGGAATTTCAATTGGAATAACGGCGTATCTCACCGTGTCAATGTCGTAATTTGCGCAAGCGCCATTGGAGAGCGACCACTGGAACAGGTAGGTAGAATCGCCCTGCAACCCGGTTATCTGTGAAGTCGGGCTTCCCGGATTTACAATATTGACATCATTTGTATCACCTGCAACTAAAGTCCACAAGCCACCGCCCAGCGAAGGCTGCTGAGCGTTGAGTGCTATCGCATCGGCTTCGCAAACAGACTGATCAGCGCCCGCAAAGGCCATATCACCTGGGATGGTATTCAGCGGAACCATCGTTGGTGCCGACTGGGCCGACGGGCAGCCGTTTACAGTGGTGGTTGCTGTAAACAAGAATGTGCCGTTTCCGTAATCGGTAAAGTCGGTGAGGTCAAAATTCAAACTGGTCGTAGTGCCTACTACTGCTCCGAATTGGTTATACCAGGTGTAAATGGCATTGGGTCGGGCGGAAGAAGGTGTTATGGAAAGCCGCAGGGCTGCATTGTCGTTGCTAATGCAAACCGGACCACTGCTGAGCGGCACGGGTGCAGGCGGGCGAGCATTGACGGTTACCAGCACAGAATCCAGGTTGGAAGCACAACCATTCACCACGGCGGAAACTTTATAAAAACCGGAATTGGTGGTTGGGTTGGCGGGCGTTACAACGGGATTAGCAACGGAAGAGGAAAAACCGCCCGGCCCCGACCAGGCGTAAGTAGCGCCCGGAATGACTGTGGTGCTCAGCATGATGCCATCGCCGCTGCAAACCGGGCTGTTGCTGCTCGCAATAATTTGCGGCGCAGGATTGATGTTGATGCCAATAGGCCCGGATGCACGGGAAGCACAACCATCCACAATCACCGTCACTTCATAAGAGCCGTTGTCGGGCATACCAGCGCTGTTGATGTTCAGTACCGGTGTTTCGGTTATTACGGTGCCTCTGGGCGTATTCCAACTGTAAACGACCTCGTTGCCATTGTAGGCGGCAGCTACCAGCGAGATTGGCTCGCCCTGGCAGAAAGGTGCCGGTGTGCTCGGGCTAACGGTTGGCACAGCAGGCGTTGCCGGTGGCGTCGATACGTTGACGATTGTAGTTGCCGGTTGTGAGGTACACCCTTCGCTATTGGTTACCACCAACTGATAGTTGCCATTATTCTGCCCGGTGGCGTTGGGAATCAGCGCAATGCTGTCAGAAGAAGAGAAATTGGGTCCGGTCCAGCGATATTGGTAGGAGCCATCATTGGGGGGCAGTACGGTTGATAGCAGTCGTATATCCGTTGGCCCGGAAAGGCACCTTTGCCCGTCGTTGCTGACGGCTGCAATGCGCACACCCGGCAGCACATCAACGCCTACGGTTGCTGTATTGGAACACCCTTCCTGAGTCGTGATGGTTACCTGATAAGTACCCGCCCGATCGGTAGTCACGTTGTTGATTGTCGGATTCTGCGTGGCAGCCATGTAATTATTTGGACCTGTCCAGCGATAGGTGGCGTTGTTCAGTGTTGGCGACGCAAATAATTCGAGGCGGCTTCCTTCGCATACTTCGGTCGGATTAGCAGAAGCTACGGTAGCCGGCACGGAATTCACCACTACTTGCGTAGAAGCGGAGAGATTGGACGTACAACCGTTTTGCGTAACGTACAGTCGCCAGGGGCCTTCGCGCTGCTCGGTAATGTTATTGATGGTGTAGGCGTTTGTCGTTGTCAGAAACTCCTGCAAATTGGGCGCTACCCAGTGGTAGGAACTCGCACCGGTTGCCGTTGTGGAAAGCGTAATGGATGCACCTTCGCAAACTGGTCCGTTATTGGTCAATTGTGGCGTTGCCGGTTTTGGACGTACGTTCACGACGGTGAAGTCTGGCGGCGACGGGCAGCCATTCCGGAAAACGGTCAGCCGATAAACCCCGGCATTGGATGGCACCGCGCTGCTGATGACCGGGGGAAGCTGATTGGTAGAAAAGTAATTATTCGGTCCAGACCACTCATAGGTAATGCCCGGTCCGGAAACCAGTGTGCCCAGCGTAATAGATTCTCCTTCGCAAACAGTAATTTCATCGTCATTTACGACCGCTGTCGGAATGCTGTTGGCCGTCACACTCGCCGATGCGGATGGCGCAGAAAGACAACCATCTGCTTCTACCGTTAGGTAATAACTATTGGTACCGGGATTGTGCGGTTGCGGAATGACAAAAGAAGGCACATTCGTAGTGCCAATCAGCGTGCCATTGGGCGCAGTGCCTCGATACCAGCGATAGGTGACTATGGTGCCGCCTGGCGCAATGGAAGAAGTCAGTTCAATATCTTCATCGACGCAAACGTTGCGTTCCGTGAGCAGAGCGGGCGTCAGCGGCAAATCTTCGATCGCTACCTGCACGGTGCCTACGGAGGTACAACCGGTGAGCCCGGTTACTTCCACAGAATAGGTGCCGGCGTTTATCGAACTTACATTCAGGATCGTCGGGTTGCGCTGCGTGGAGGAAAAACCGTTGGGCCCTGTCCAGCGATAGGTGTAAATGATACCGCCGGTAGCGGGTGGCGGATTCGCAAACAAGAAAAGTGTATCGCCGCCGCACAAGCCCGTCGTAGCCATTGGCATCGGCTCTTCGGCTTCAATGCGCACCAGTGCATTACAAGTGGCGCTGTTACCGGCAAAATCGATGACTGTCAGCGTGACCGTTGCGTTCATACCGGTTTGTGTACAGTCGAATGTATTGGGCGACAGGAACATCGTATCAATGCCACAATTGTCGAAACTACCGGCATCAATAACCGACGCGGGCACGGTTTCTGTTTCCAGTCCGGACGGATTGATGAAAATGGTAGTCGGCTGGCACAAGGCGACGGGAGCCTGGTTATCTTCAACTGTAACGGTGAAAGAGCAGGTGTCGCGGTTGCCGCTTTGATCAGAAATGATGTAAAAAACTTCCGTTATGCCAACATTGAAATCAACCACCGGCGTGATTTCCGGAGGCGTCATTTGAGTCAGTGGCGTTTCGGTTGCCCCCTGCGTGAAGAACTGGGGCGTGAGTTGGTTGTAATTCAGCGTTACCAATGCAAAACTGGTACTGTCAATGCCGCCATTGCCAACGACTTTCGCCGGATCGCAGGGGTTGATACCGTCGCCAGGCACGCCGGGCGGCACGGCAATGTCATTCGACTCCAGCGTGATTTGCACCGTACCATCGGCTGCCCATTGATTGAAAGTGGACGCCGGAATGGTGATTACCTCCTGCCCGGGGCTAATGCAGTTTGACGCACCAACGGTGGTTGTGCCGATAAGGCTATCGTCATCTCCTAAAATATTGAAAAAAGCGCCGTTGCTGTTAAAATCTCCCAAGAACTCGACCGTAAGCGTCACATCATCGGTGGCATTAGCGGCCACATTGTTGAAAATGACGGTTTTGTCATTGGCGATATATTGATTTAAATTTGGATCAATGGAAAATGTCAGAAAAGCATTTGCCAGGTTATTCGGCAATGTTTGCTGGTAAGCCGGACCCACGCCACAGTTGTCGGTAGCGCCGGTCGGCAATGGCAGTGTGATCGGTGCGATGCAGGTATCCGGTGCCAGGCTCACCAGGATATCATCCGGGCAAATAAGCGTTGGCGGCTCCTGGTCTTCAACGATTACCGTGTAAGCACAACTGTCCACCAGTCCGGCGCAATCCGTCACATAATATTTAATGACGTTTTCGCCTGGTTGCAGCACTACTGTTTGCGGGGCAATGGGCGCAACAGCCACCCGGTTGCCATCATTGATGCTGTACTCGTAAGTCAGCCCGACAAAGTTTTTGGTTTGAAACTGCAAGCGGCCGCTCACGATGCCCGTTGGGCTGCAAATCGCATTCACCGCAAAGCGCCCGGGCTGCCCTTCCGGAATGTTTGGCTCCAGCCGAATGGTAATTACACCATCTACGGCCCAGGCATTGACCTGTGCAGCCGGCAGCGTCAGGGTCGTTGTGGAAGAACCGCAGGGAATGTCGGTTAGTTCGGTTTGCCCGATAACGACGCCATTTTCGCCAATGATATTGAAAAATTCGGTTGGTTCTTCTCCATCTACATTTGACAGGTCGATGGTCAGCGTCACATTGCCGGAAGCATTCACCGGCGGCGGTGTGGTTAAATTGAAAGTCAGCGTTATCGGATTGACCGGAACATCGCCCTCCGTACCCGGAGCAGCGTCCGTGGTGATGGTAGCATTGGCGGTTACATCTTCCGTGCCGAGGGAAGCGGCACATTCTTCTTCTACAACTGGTGGAAGGAGGGTGAAAGTCGCTTCGCATGCGCCCGGATCAGTTGCTACGACGACATCCTCAGGGCAGGCGCTCAGCACTGGGGGCAGGTCGTCAATCACCCGAAACGAAGCCGTGGTGGTGTCGCGGTTGCCACACTCATCTTCTACGATAAAATCAACCGTGAGCAAGCGTACGATACTGTCCGGAGCCGGGCAGATTGCCGGGGGCAGGTTGGCTGGGTCGTTGGTTCCTGATTCAAAAACAAACCAGCTTACGCTGGCATCGCCGGAGCAATTATCCACTGCGACCGCGCCCGCACGGTTGCTGATCCAATTGTTGAACGCCGTCGCCAGGTCGAAGTTATCATCACAAACCAGTTCCAGATCCTGTGCTTCGGAGGTAAACACCGGCGGCAGGGTATCAATAACGTTGATCGTCTGCACATGGGTGGTTTCCTGCCCGCAGCTATCGCGCACGCGCCAGGTACGCCGGATGGTAAAGTCATTATCACAACTGCCGCCCTGCACTACGTCTTCCATCATAACCGTTGGGTTGGGGTCGCAATTGTCGGTTACGTCGGTCGGTTGCCCGGTCACGAGCGGAGAGGTGCTCACGTCGCAGCTTATGGTTGTATCGCTCGGCGGCGTGAAGGTCGGAGCTTCATCATCCACGACAAAGATTTCCTGAATGCGGGTAGCGGTATTGCCGCATACATCGCGCACCCGCCAGCTTCGCTGAATGGTGTAGCCATTCGGGCAAATACTGTCGATTTGCAAATCGACGTAGGACGTATCCAGCATTGGGCTGCAATTGTCTGCCACATTGGTAATGAACCCGGTAATGTTAAAATCGTCAATATCATCCGTACAGGAGATGGTCAGATTTGCCGGGTCGTCGAAAGTTGGCGGTTCTTTATCCTGAACAACAATGCGTTGTACGACGGTGGTGTCATTGCCGCAATCGTCCGTTGCCGACCAGGTGCGAATGATGATATAATCGTAATCCGAGCAGGTGCCGTTTGCGGTTTGCCCCGAAGATTCGGTAAAGTTGACGGTGACACTGGCCGTGCAGTTATCTGTTGCGGTTACGGTTGGTGCCGGTGGTATCGGATCGGTACAGGAAAGCGTATCATTGAGTACGGCTGGCAGCCCGATGAGCATGGGCGGCTCGTTGTCCACGATCGTGTAGGTTGCCGTCCAGGTAGCTGAATTGCCGCAGGCGTCTTCCAGCGTGAAAGTAACCGAAATGGAGCCACACTGGGTATCGTCAAAAACGGGCGCCGTTTGGGGGGTCACGGTCGGAAATCCGGTGCAATCATCCGAATTGGACGTAATGGCTATTTTTTGCGAATCGAACCAGGTGATGAAGTCCGCCGCTTCGCAGCTAACGGTGTCGTTTGGCTCGGGAATGAGGGGCAAGGGTGGTGTATTGTCGGGCAATATGGTGATCGTTTGGGTGACGGTCGTCGAGTTGCTCTCCGAATCCGTCGCTGTCCAGGTTCGGGTAATCGTTCCGCCCATACAAGGATCGATCATGCTCGGACTATCCACGGCCATTACATCAATCGTAGTCATATCTTCGGCATCCTCCGCGCGCAGCACCGGCGGAGCAGGCATATCATCCGGGCAGGCGACGGTCGTGTCGTTCGGTACGGGATCAATAAATACCGGCGGGTTGGTAGTAATATGGGCGAAAGCCCCCCGAGCGCTGGCGGTCGTCGTCGTCCCGCTGGTGAGGGCAAAAATCAGCAAAGGCAAAAAAAATGTGTAGAATCGGTTCATAGTTTGCTCACTTTTAGTGAAACATTAATGTTTTCTCTAAATGGTACGTTTTGAAAAATATGATGTAGTTCTGTATCTTTTCTGTACTGGGTCAGGATATGATTCTTGGCGGTCAAGAATGTAAAAACGGCATAGCGTATGAAGGGCGCGGATCAGTCCTATTGGGAACCAAACGGCATTCATGGGATAATCGGTTTTTGTGATTATGACACCCGTTAGTCTGGAAAAGAGGTACTTAGACATTCGACATAATTAGTTTATGTTGTCCAACAGCTCTTTCTTCTTAACCAGTATCCGGATTTTCTGCTGCAAATTATTAAAATATAGCTTACGATGCTTGAATTTTTACCGCTAAATTTGTAGAAAGCTTTGCTAATCAGCATTTTTAACACCTGCTACTCTGCTTCATCCGCATTTTCTTCCTCTTTGCGCTCCCGCAATTTCTTGTCGTCCACATTTTCGTTGAGAAATTCGTTGATTTCCTCTGTTTTTAATGTGGAAATTATCTCTCCAAATTCATTGATCCTGATATCGAAGCCTTCCAGGTTTTCGTGTACTTCCGGCTTGCCTTCTTTCTTTTTTTTCTTTGGCATAGGCGTGGTTTTGACAATTGAACGAATTTACGCTGTAAAATATTCAGTTTTTTGCAAATATTGCAACCGGAAAGCTTATTCTGCAAAACTGTCAAACAGGTCGAAAGATTGCCGCAAACGCCCGATTACCTTGTCTTTACCCATCAATTCCATCATTTCAAATACAGCCGGTCCCTGCATGGTGCCCGCCAACCCGATGCGCAGCAAAGGAAACACCGCACCGGGTTTCAGTTCGTGCGTTTCCATAAATGCCTGCACGGCTTCATGAACGCGCGCTTCCGTCCAATGGCTGCTCGCTATTGCGTCGAGGGCTTCGATCATTTTCTCAAAGAGCGCCTTGCTGTCTTCGTTCCAGCGCTTTTTCACGTTTTTGGTATCGTATTCATTCACATCCTCGAAGAAGTAATAGCCGATCGTCCAGAAGTCCGTCAGCAGGGTCACGCGTTCGCGCAGGAGCAGACAAAAGCGCTCCACGTAAGCCGGATCGGGGCGATGCCCCTGAGCTTCGATGATGGGATGCACGAGCTTTGCCAGTTCTTTTGGGTCGCTGTTGATGATGTATTGTTGATTGAACCACCGGGCTTTCTCGAAGTCGAATCGCGCACCAGACTTGCCGATTTTTTCCACTGAAAATGCCTGAACGAGTTCTTCCAGCTTAAAAATTTCCTGCTCGGTGCCGGGGTTCCAGCCCAGGAAAGCCAGGAAATTCAGCACGGCTTCGGGCAGGAAGCCAAACTCCCGAAAGCCCATGAAAGAATCTTCCGCCGTGTCGCCATGCCATGCCAGTGGAAATACCGGAATACCCAGCTTCGCGCCATCGCGCTTGCTGAGCTTGCCCTTGCCGTCCGGCTTCAGAATGAGCGGCAGATGCGCAAATTGCGGCATTTCCTTTTCCCAACCCAAAAAGCGATACAACAGTACGTGGTGTCCCGTGCTTGGGAGCCATTCTTCACCCCGAATGACGTGAGTGATTTTCATCGAATAATCGTCCACGATATTTGCCAGGTGGTAAGTTGGCATGCCATCCGCCTTGAGCATGACTTTGTCGTCCAACTCCGTGCTGCGAAAGACCACCTCGCCCCGCACCAGATCATTCACGATCACATCTTCATCTGCCGGTACTTTCAGCCGGATGGTGTAGGGTTCGTTGTTAG
>CAZFBU010000086.1:0-18442 GCA_964517175.1 uncultured Saprospiraceae bacterium | reverse complement strand
TACGACCCTCCCGACTAAAAGTCGGGATGCGCAAACCAACTGAGCTAACCACCCTGCTGAAAATGAGAAACCTCCAATCCGAATATGAATTGAAGGCTCTTTCTTTCTGTGGGTAGTGTAGGATTCGAACCTACGACCCCCTGCTTGTAAGGCAGGTGCTCTAAACCAACTGAGCTAACCACCCAAGTTTTATTTGCCCCTTTTTTCTAAAGGCGAGTGCAAATATATGTCTATATTTTTTTGCGCGCAATACCTTTTGCAAAAAAAGTTAAAAAAAATTATCTCAATCCAGTTACATTTTTTCGTTATCCATTCGCGGAATCGCTATTTTTACCATACACAAACCCGGTTCACTTGCCATGAAAACCTTCTTTAAACGCTTTTTCATCTTACTCGCCATCGTCATTGGCGTAATTGCCTTGACCTGGATCGTCATTGCCTCTCTATTTCAGGAGCAGGTTGGCAAACAATTGGTGACTGCCATAAACAGACAGTTGAAAACAGAACTGACCGTCGAGGAATTTGAACTCTCCGCCATTCGTTCTTTTCCGAGCATCGCCGCCGATCTGAAGGGCATTGTGTTACAAGATAGCTACGGTGGCGCGCTGCTGGAGGCAGAAGAGTTGTCGTTTCGGTTTGGTTTACTGAGTTTATTTAGCTCCAGCCTGGATATAAAATCGGTAGTGGTGCGCAAAGGAGCGATGAATATTATCATCGATCAGGCAGGAAACACCAATTACGATATTTTCAAAACGGCGGAGGAAACCGCCCGCGATGCCGGAGGCGGCGATAGCGGCACCGCTATTGATTTGCAAGAAGCAATCCTGCGGAATATAGAACTTATCTATCAGGATGAAGGAACCGAGCAAACCGTCTGGCTCAATGTATTGAATGCTACCTTTGCCGGGCAATTTTCCAGCACAAAATTTGAACTGCACAGCCAGGCTAACCTGAAATCCAGCTTTGTAGAACTGGAAGACATTCGCTACCTCGTCGGGCAAGACATTACCTACGATGCGGATATACTGGTGGATATGAAAGAGGGTTTGTACGATTTTCAAAAAGTGCAGGTGAAACTGGAGGAAAATGTATTTGAAGCCGATGGCACCATCGAAACCTGGAAGGACGGTCCGTATTTCGACCTGTTTTTCACTTGCACCGAAGGGAACGTGTCTTCCCTGATCGCACTGCTCCCCGAACAATACCTGGCTTACCTGAGCGACTTCACCAGCCGGGGAGATTTTGAGTTTAAAGCCGCCGTAAAGGGACAATACCGCAACAACCTCAACCCGGAGATACGTGCCGAAATCAGCCTGGAAAATGGACGCATTGAAAGCCCGCGCATGCAGTCACCCCTGCGGGATGTCTCTTTCAATGCCCGTTTTACGAATGGTAAATTCCGCGCTGATGACAGTTCCATTTTTGAAATTACGAACCTGAAAGGCTATTTCAACCGCGAGTTGTTTGAAATGCGCCTGCGCCTGGCAAACCTAAAAAACCCAAAAATTGACTTCCTGGCAAATGGCGCTATCCCGATGGAATCGCTCTACGGGCTGTTTAACAATCCAAAAATTACCAAAGGGGAAGGCGAAATTGAAATCAATAATCTGATGCTGATCGGGCAATACAGCGATATGATCGACCCGAGGCGAATGAGCCGGGTGCAGGTTGGCGGAGCCATCGAGTTTGATGATGCCGCCCTCACCATCAACGGGGAAAAAATGATGATTGACTACGGGCAGTTGCTGCTGCAAGGCGATACCATCTCCGTACCGGAACTCAAGCTGATTGGCGCCGACAGCGACCTCACTTTCAGCGGACAAGCCATCAATGCCATCCCGGTTTTGTTTGCGGATTCTACCAATTCCAAACAGGCAGAACTAAATTTTCAAGCCAGTTTGACCGCCGGCAATCTCGATATCGACCAACTGCTTCGCATATCCGATCTGACCGAAGCGGAAAAACAGCAAACCGACACCCTGATCGTGGATTCGCTCAAGACCGAGCAAATTCAGCAACGCCAGGAATTTACGAAGTTTCTGAAAGGTGCGTTCAATGCCCGGATAGACCAGTTCAATTACGACAAGATCGAAGGCCGGGATTTTAGGGGTAACCTGACTTTCAACAATAACGAACTGCTCATCCAGGGCGATACCAAAGCCATGAACGGCTCTTTTGATCTCGACGGTACGCTTTTCTTCGATGACGAGCCTAAGTTGATCGCCAAATTGATCTGCAGCAATATTGATGCAACTACGTTTTTCCAGCAAACCGAAAACTTTGGGCAAGACGTTCTGACTGCCAGCAACGTATCCGGTATCCTCTCGGCAAAAATGGCAATTTATGCCTACTGGAATGCCGAAGGCGAATTTTTGTACGACAAGTTGCGCGTACTGGCTGGACTGAATATTCGCGACGGGCGCCTGCGGGATTTTGCCATGCTCAAAGATTTTTCTGCCTACGTAAAAATGCGCGACCTGATGGATATTCGCTTCGCGACCCTGGAAAACTATCTGGAAATTGCCGACCAGAAAATGTACCTGCCAGTCATGTTTATTCAAACTAATGCCATGAACCTGACCGTCAGCGGGGAACACTCTTTTGAAAACAATATGAGCTACAACCTGAAAGTGAATGCCGGGCAGGTTGTCGCCAATCGCTTCAAAGGCGCTACCACCAAGCCCCAGCCGGCGCGGCGCAACGGTTGGTTCAATCTGTATTTCAACATCGCCGGAACGGTAGAAGACTACAAGGTAGAAACGGCAAAAAAAGAAGTGCAGCAGGCATTTACGTTCAGCGAACGCCGCAAGGATATAGTCCGAATGGCACTGGAGCGGGAGTTCGGCGCTATCGAATTTTACGAAGAGCCTCGCGAATGGAAAGACGACGAACGTTATCTCAACCTGGAAATTGAAGGCGGCAACAATTCCAATTAAAAATAAGCTCCTGCGATGGCTTCCGCCAAACGGTCGGCTGCTGGTGGATGCATGCGAAACCACATTTCCGGCTCGATGATTTCCAGTTCACAGAGCGCCAGCTGATCTTCATTGTCCCAAACCGCATCCACGCGTGCGTAGAACGGCATCAGTGCACAAGCGGCTACGGTGCGCTCCGCAAATTCGACCTCCGCATCGGTGGGTCTGTAAGGATGAACCGTTCCGCCGAAGTCATCCTGCACCCGGAAGTCGCCGGGTTTGGCTTTTTTCAAAACGGCGTGGCTGAACCTGCCACCGATCACCATCAGCGCCACTTCGCCTTTGATCGGTACATTGCGCAAAAACGGTTGCAACATCATATCCTCCCGGGCGATCAGTTCCTGAAAAATGGCTTCGTATTCCACCAGATTATCCAGATTTAACCGGTAAGTATGTCGCCCCGCTCCGGAAACGGTGGGTTTTAAAACCGTTTCAGACCAGTTGTTTTCCCGGTGCAATTTTTCCAGCGTCGTTTGGTCGCCTTTGTGAATGTAAATAGTCGGCGGAATGTGGATGCTTTGCTGCTGTAAGTCGAGCAGGTAATGCTTGTCCATGTTCCAGCGCACCTGGGGTACGGGATTGATCGCCTGGGTGCTGGCTTCCAGCGTATCGAGCCAGGCTTTGAATTTGTCGAAGTAGTTGAAATAATCCCAGGTCGTTCGGAAAAGCGCCAGTTTGGTACACGACCAGTCAAAATCCGGTGTTGCCCAGTTGAGGCGTGCAACGCGCAAGCCGCGGCGTTCCAGGGCTTCGCCTACCAGGCGGTCTTCGGTCAGAATGTTCTGCACGTACCAATTCGGATGGGTCGGATTTTCGTATCGCGATTCGGTCAGGAGAATGACATCGTATGGTTTCATGCTGCAAACTTACTATCTCTCAGCGATACTTCACACAAACAGATTAAATTTCAAATAGCTGTTTGAGTTTATTTTCGATCTCAACATGACAATGAGAAGAAAGGATGCCAAGTTCCCGCTGAATCAAATCAGTAGGAATCGTGACGAGCCGATGGAGACGAATTGCAGAACTTTGACGCAAGCCTGTTTTTTCAAAGCCCGAATCCGAATCTTGGATTAAAATATCAGATGGCTCATCGGCTTTTTGAATTTGACTCGTGATGAACGCAATTACAACGTGATTGTAATGACTGATTTGTTGAGTCAGACAAATTGCTGGACGCACTTTCGTTGTGCTTAAATCATCAAACGGAAAGGGCACTAATACGATCTTATACTTCATTTGGCTGGAATGGTTTGCCGTCTTGTAAGGTATAAATATCTTCTGCTTCGTCATCCAAAAAGTCGAATGCCGGATTCGAAGAAAGCTCCGCTAGCCATTCTGCATTATTAGGCAGTTCATCTTCTCCTTCAGGAATCAAAATGATAACTTGTACTTCCTGATCCCGGTAGGCGAGCGAATCACTGAGCTGAAGCATCCCGTCTTTGTCAATTTTTCCTTTTACGGCTACGGCTTTCATATGGAATAGATTTAAAATTTAAAACGAAAACAAAAGCTGGAAAGTTTCCCAATCTCTCAGTGATACTTCACGCAAACATTTTTAGGTTCGGTAAAAAAACGCAGCGCTTCGAAGCCACCCTCCCGCCCGACGCCGGAGTTTTTCACGCCGCCGAAAGGCGTGCGCAGGTCGCGCAACATCCAGCAGTTGATCCAGACGATGCCTGCCTGCAATTGCTCGGCAACGCGATGGGCGCGGGAGATGTCCTGCGTCCAGACGGTGCTGGCGAGTCCGTAGTCGGTGCCATTAGCAAGTTGAATCGCTTCTTCTTCGGTGTCGAACGGCGCGATGGTAACCACGGGTCCGAAGATTTCTTCCTGGTTGGTGCGGCAGTCATTACTCAAGCCTTCGATTACGGCGGGCGTAAGGAAATAACCCTCCGCATTGTCGCCATCAAGCTTTAGCTGCTCGCCGCCGCAGAGGATGGTGCCGCCCTCTTCGGTCGCCAGATTCAGGTAACCGGTCACTTTTTCCAGGTGTGTCTTTGAAACCAGCGCGCCAAGATCATTCCCATCATCCAGCGGATTTCCTGTTTTTAAAGCTTTCGTCCGTTTCACCAGTTCATCGCGGAAGCGCTCGTAAATGGGGCGTTGCACATACACGCGCGAGCCGCAAAGGCAGATTTGACCGTTATTGGCAAAAGAAGAACGCATGGTGGTGGTCATCATTTCCTCGAAATTGCAATCTGCAAAGATGATATTCGGATTTTTGCCACCCAGTTCCAGCGATAGTTTTTTGAATTGAGGTGCGGCTATTTCGGCGATCTTGCGCCCGGTAGCCGTGCCGCCGGTAAACGAAATGGCTTTGATGCGCGGGTGCGCTACGATTGCCTGTCCGGCTTTGCCGCCCAAACCATGCACGATATTCAATACGCCCGCCGGAAGTCCTGCTTCTATGCAAATTTCCGAAAGCAAAAATGCGGTCATCGGCGTAATTTCAGAAGGCTTCGCCACTACGCAATTGCCTGCCGCCAGCGCCGGCGCTATTTTCCAGGTGAACAGATACAGCGGCAAATTCCAGGGTGAAATACAGCCCACCACGCCCAGCGGCTGCCGCAAGGTGTAATTGATCGCCTGCTGCTCCATGTGAAAAGCTTCCGAGCCAAACTGTGTAATTGCCTGTGCAAAAAAGCGGAAATTCGCCTGCGCGCGCGGAATATCTACCGTTCGGGAGGTGGTGATGGCTTTGCCGGAATCGGCGGTTTCAGCTTGGGCGAGTTTTTCGAGGTTTTGCTCGATCAGGTCAGCGATTTTTGTCAAAATGCGCGAACGCTCCGGAATGCCACAGGAAGACCAGGCAGGGAACACCTGTTGTGCTGCTTCCATCGCAAGTTGAACGTCGCGCTCGTCTGAATCGGGAATGTAGGCATATATCTTTCCTGTTGCCGGGTTGGAATTATCCAGATATTTGCCGGAAGCAGGAGGAGCGAGGCTGCCGTTGATGTAGTTTTTTAAGAACATGCGTTGAGTAAGTTTAGAAAGTGGAGGAAGTAGAGGCATTCTAACCCTCTCAACCTCCTCAACTTTTATAGCGTGCCGTTGTACTCCCGATAAACCACTGCTGTAACGACCTGCCCGACCGCTTTCAGGGTTCGTTTATCAATAACGTCCATGTTATCCTGGTGCGTATGCCAATAGTGCCCAAAGCCGGTTTGGGTTTCGGTATTGCGGTTGATGATGTCGATCATCGGAATGCCCGTAATGGTATGGACGAAGTAGTGGTCGTCAGTGACAGCCCCCCCTTTAATATCCTGAAAATAATTGGTGTAGCCCATGTTTTTTGCTAATGTCCAGACTTTACTAACCAATTGGGGAGCGATTTGAGCCGAATAGCCTTCAATCGGAAATTTTGCCCCCTTTGAGCCGACCATATCCAGCAAAATCCCATATCGGGGGTTGTAATTACCCACGTGTACATTGCGCGCCCAGTGCTGCGACCCCAGGCACCAACTGGTGGCAGACTGGGGGTTATCTGTGCCGCTTTCGCCGAGGTCTTCCGCATCAAAGAGAATCAAATCCACGCCCATGTCGATGGGGGTTTCCTGCAAAATTCGGGCAATCTCCAGCAAAACCGCCGTGCCGCTGCCGCCATCATCTGCGCCGAGGATCGGTTCGTTTTTGCGCGCTTCGCTCAGGGGCGAATCGGCGATATGACGCGTATCCCAGTGTGCGGCGAGCAGAACGCGTTTGCTTATTTCCGGCTTGTACTGTGCAATGATATTCGTACCATTTACCGGGACGCCGTCGTAGCGCTTCGCCTGAAAATCCTGTGCAATCACTTCCATGCCATAGGCTTCGAATTTGCCGATCAGCCAGCCTTTGGCAGCGGCGTGCCCCTCCGAGCCGGGCGTGCGAGGGCCAAATGCTACCTGCTCAGCTACGAAAGCATAAGCCGAATCGCCGTTGAAACCGGGCACCGGTACCGAGCGCACGGCGACTTGCTCGTCGGTATCGGATGAGGACGACTCGTCATTTTTGCACGCAGCAAGAAAGAGTACAATCATTGTCCAGAAAAATATGCGGTATTGCTTCATGTTAATCAATATTTACGGACAAAGATAAAACTTCACGGCAAATTCAGATTCTATTGTTCCAGATCGAATGAAATGTAAGTTGGAGGATTTTATACCAATCCCGACGAAAATGGCAGCCCTGAGAGCGTTTACCATCATCTCGAAATTGGTATAAAACATGGAAAGCGAAAATCTTATTTTTTACCCAACTCCCGCAGGTGCGCTACGTGCGAGGCAATCGCCAGGCGCGTCTTCGGGTAGGAATTGTAGCGAATGCCATATTCGGCACAAACCTGCTGTACGATTTTGCTGATTTCCGGGTAGTGAATGTGCGAAATTCTCGGGAACAGGTGGTGTTCCACCTGATAGTTCAATCCACCCACCAGCCAGGTGATGACCTTATTGCCCATCGCGAAGTTGGCCGTTGTGTTGATCTGGTGCACCGCCCATTCGTCTTCAATCGTATTAGCCGGCTGCACCGCTATCGGGAATTGTGTATCTTCCACGACGTGCGCCAACTGGAATACAATACTCAAAACGAAACCTGTGAACATCGTATAGATTAAAAAACCGACCAACCACGGTAAGAAACCGACGGTGTAGATCGGTAATGCTACAAACAATAAAGCATGAATTACTTTTGAAGCCCAAAAGACGACATGATCCTTGGTCGTCATCGACTTTATGGGCATATTTCCGACTTTCTTCGTAAAATATTTTTTATAATCCGTTACGAAAACCCAGTGGATGTACAACAGCGAATACGCCAGCCAGAAATACAAGTGCTGATAGCGATGTATTTTGTAGTGCTTCTGGGTTTCGCAGAAGCGAAGCAGCGGCCCGGCTTCGATGTCATCGTCCACGCCTTCGATGTTGGTATAGGTATGGTGTACGACGTTGTGCTTGGTTTTCCAGAGGAAAACGTTCGCACCCAGGAAGTTGAGGGTGTGCCCCGCTATTTCATTCAGCCAGCCGTATTTGCTGAAGCTCCCGTGCGCGCCATCGTGCATGATATTGAAGCCGATCGCAGCGGTCAATCCACCGAGTACAATGCATTCCAGAAGCGCCAGCCAGTAAGGTGGCGTAAAGAATACCAGGTGAACATAAATGGCGATGAAACTTACAACAAGAATAATCGCTTTGACGAACAATTTGTAGTTGCCGGTTGGGGATTTACCCATTTCAACGAAATAGTCATTGATTCTCTTTCTCAATTCTCCATGAAAAGAATTGGCTTTTGTCAAAAAATTTGGTGCAGTCATTGAAGATAAAATTTTAAAAAAATAGAATTTGAAGCGTTGCGATCTAACTCATCCAAAAAACGATAGCGAATGACACAACACAAAGTTAAAGGTAATATCTAATTTTATAACTATGTAAATTTTCACATTTTTCAACGATATATTGACATTGCCCAAACAATTCTTTTTCCGCTTATCGCAAAAAAAAGCCGTCGGGAAAAATATCTGCTTCATCGAAAGCAAACTCGCTGAAGCCATGTATCCAGGCATCACCCTGCACACGCGGAATAAGCGCCGGATAGCCTCCGAATGTTGTCTCTTCAACGATACTGACAGCCATCGTCGAACCAGTAATGCTCTCTATTTCAATCCGTTGCCCGATCTCCAGTTCTTTTCGCGCAAAATGAATAGCCGCCCTGCCCGACACGCCAGAGCCGGTCGCCGAGCGATCTACTTCGCCTTCTGCAAAAATACACACATTGCGACTGTGATAATTCGGATTCGGACTTTCGTCCATAAAAATCGTACCGTAAAGAAAGGATAAATCGGCTTCGTGCGGATGCGCTATTGGTCGTTGCGTCATCACGGCGTGCTTGATTTCCATGCCTTTGTCAATGAGTCGGCGGTAATTTTCCGGCTTCAATTCTATATTGACGTCTTGCGCCTGCACATAAGCGTAAAACGCACCGCCATAAGCCAGGTCGTATCGTAATTGTTGCCCGTTTGGCAATTCCACTCTGTCATTCAGTGAAACAACGAAAGAGGGTACATTGTTAAAATAAATCGATTTAATCTTGCCATCCGAAATTTCCACAAATGCCGACAACTGCCCGCAGGGCGCGTCTATCTTCATTTTGGTGACCGGCTCTTCTTGCGCTACCCAACCGAGTAGCACTGCCAGTTTGGCAATGGCGATAGTGGCGTGCCCACACATGGTGCTGTAGCCCTCATTGTGCAAAAAAAGTACCCCGAAATCCGAATCCGGGCGCTCGGGCGGCAGCAGGATCAAGCCGTACATGTCGGCGTGCCCGCGGGGTTCCCACATAATTTTTTTACGAAAATCATCGTGCTGTTGTTGCATCTGCCGACGGTAATCCAGCACTGAATCCGCTTTGATTGCCGGTGCGCCGGCAATGACCACGCGCAATGGCTCGCCGCCCGTGTGCATGTCGATGGTTTTGACCCCTGATGAAAATTTACGTTTAACTTGCTCAAAATCTGTATGCTGAATACGCTGAAAAGTGGACATATGAGGTCAGGTCGTTTGTTGAATAATAAAAGCCGCCGCCGCCAAATCCTCCAGTGCAAAACCAACGGATTTGAAAACGGTGATTTCCTCCGCCTGCTTTCTGCCAAAGTGTTTGCCCGTGCACAAAGATGCCAAATCCGCCTGAATGTCCGATTCCTGAATCGTACCATTTTTGAGCGGAATGGCTAAATCCCCGGATTCCCGAAGCGCCATTGGCGTATCCACAAAAATTTGTGCTTTTTGCAAAACTGCGTCGTCCGCTTCGCGCATATCGGGTTTGTAGCTGCCCACGAGGTCAATGTGCTGCCCCGGGCGCAGCCAGTCCCCCTGCACCAGCGGCGTTTCGCTGAGCGTTGCGCAACTGATTACATCCGCCCATGCCACCGCCGACTCCAGGTCAGTTGCTCGCCTCACCGCCAGGTTCTGCCAGTTTCTTGATGCGATCAGTTGATCCACGTGCGCCGAATTTCTGCCCCAGATTTGTACCTCCGCAATCGGGCGAACGGTGGCATGGGCTTCGACCAACTCCGGCGCCAGCGCCCCATTGCCGATCATCAGCAACCGGCGAGCATCGGGCTTTGCCAAATAAGACGCTGCCAGCGCCGAGGCAGCAGCGGTGCGTCGAGCGGTCAGCATCTTGCCCTCAAAAGTCGCCAGTGGCTCACCGGTTTTTGCTGATTGCAAAAAATAGACGGCATGAATAGATGGTAAATTCTTATTTTCAGGGTGCACCGTGGCAATTTTCACCCCCAGAAAGTCATCATTCCAGGCGGGCATGAGCAGCAGCGTGGCATTGGGCAGCGCATGATGCGATCGCTCGGGCGCATGCGCGGCATTTGCGAAGCACGCGCGCAGAAATGGAAGGAAACCTTCATAAGTTAAGCTTTCGCGAATCTGCTCGGCAGTGAATGTTTGCATATTCAAAATATATTTTTAGCAACCTTTAGCAAATAAAGGACTTCAGCGAATCTTTTTTTTCCCGATGACAAGAATCACCCCGAGGTCTGATATTTGTCAGTTAAGTGTTTATGAAAAAATAAGAATTTTACGATCAAATAAGGGGGTGTTATATTCCTCTTATCAGAATCAACCAAATAAGACCTCGTCTAAGCAAGTTGGCTGCATTGCGACCAACTTACAAAAATCATATATATTTAGCTTTGTATTCCTATCTGGAAGTTTGTAAATTCAAGCGAATTTTTAAAAAACTCCCAATTTGTAATCACCGAATATCATGCAAGAAAAACTTCAGACACTCATTCATAAAGTTAAAGAAGAAGGCGTTGCCAAAGGCGAAGAAATGGCGGCGGCGATCTTGAAGGATGCGGAGCAACAAGCTGCGCGAATTGTAGAAGAAGCCGAGCGCGAAGCTAAGCGCATCCGAAAGCAAGCACGGGAAGAAGCCGAAGAACAACGTCGCAACGTGGAGTCGGAACTACGCCTCTCCGGAGAGCAGGCTATTCAGGCGCTGCGCCAGCGGGTAAGCAACCTGATTGTGTACAGAGCCATCGCCGAGCCCACGCAGAAAAACTTTGAGGATCAGGGCTTTGTAAAAAGCCTGATTGAACAATTGATTCGCAACTGGCAGGCGGAAGCGAATGGCTCGGTCAGCTTGCGGCTGCTGCTGCCAGCGGAAGGACAAAAAGAACTCGCAGAATATTTTTCTGCGAAAGCAAAGGAATTGCTTGATGGCGAATTGCGGATCAATTTCGACCAGAAACTGGAGCGGGGTTTTCGCATCGGTCCGGCGGACGGCAGCTATGTCGTTTCCTTCACCGATAAAGATTTTGAAACCTTTTTCATGGATTACCTGCGTCCGGCAACGAAAAAAATCCTCTACGGCAACGATCAATGATGCAACGCAACTATTACTACCTGATCTCCGGTTTGCCGGAAATCGTACTGGAGCAAAGCAAAGCGCCTTTTCCCTTGTCGGAATTGGTGGAGCAGTTGCGCGAAGCCATGCATCCATCTGATTTTCAGTATATTGAATTGATTTTACTTCGATGGGACAATCAAAACCTGCTGCGATGGCTGCAACAGGATGAAGTAAACTGGGCGACCCCGTCGAATTTTTCGCGGGAAACGCTGGAAGCCGAACTCCGCGAACCGGAACGCATACCGCCATATTTTGCCAAATTTGCGGAAGCATACAAAAATAACGAGCCGATCTGGGCTGGCATGAGTTGGGAAAATCAGCTCACCCATCTTTATTATGATTATGCTCTGGCAAAAACGGAAGGCTTTTTGCACCAATGGTTTGATTTTGAACGGAACTTACGGAATATTCTGGCGGGTTGGAACAGCCGGCAATATGAGGTGCAACTCGGCGGGCAACTCATCGGGCAAAACGAAATCACGCATGCCATTGAGCACAACCACAGCCGCGATTTTGGGCTGGCGCGCGAAGTAGAATTCATGGATAAACTCGAACAGGCACTCGAACGCGACGAGCTACTCGAACGCGAGCAAGCCATCGATTATATCCAATGGAATTTCATCGCACAGGCAAATGTTTTTCACTATTTTTCTACCGAAGTGTTGCTGGGGTACTTCCTGCGGTTCATTCTGCTGGATCACTGGTTGCGGCTTAGCGCCGAACGAGGACAGGAAAACATTGAACAATATTTGCAGAAAATGGAAGACAAGTATAAAAATTTGGTCACGACATGACAGAAACGACGCAAAAAACCCGGGGCAAAGTGGTCGGCATCATTTCTAACCTGGTACTGGTGCAAGCCGATGGTCCCGTTGCCCAAAACGAGATTTGCTACATCCAGCACCCCGATGCGGCGCTCATGGCGGAGGTCATCAAAATAATGGGCGATCGGGCGTACGTGCAGGTGTTCGAGAGCACGCGCGGCCTACGCCCGGGCATGGACGTAGCTTTCGACGGGCACATGCTGGAAGTAACCCTGGGGCCGGGTATTCTTTCCCGAAATTACGACGGACTGATGCACGACCTCGACACGATGACCGGCGTTTTTCTAAAACGGGGCGAATATACTTCCGCTATTGACCTGGAACGTGCCTGGGCCTTTGAGCCGCTGGCCGCCGTTGCCGACGTAGTTGTGCCGGGCGATTGGCTGGGCGAAGTAACCGAGAATGGTATGCCGCATAAAATTATGGTGCCCTTCAAAATGGAAGGGAAATTTGAAATCAAATGGATTGCTAAAGCCGACGAATACAAAGTAACCGACACCATTGCTACCCTCACCGACGAACGCGGAAACGACATACCGGTGACGATGATGCAAAAATGGCCGGTCAAAAAAGCGGTCAAAGCTTATCAAAATAAGCCCCGCCCCTTCAAGCTGCTGGAAACCGGCGTGCGCACCATCGACACGCTCAACCCCATCGTGGAAGGCGGCACAGGCTTCATCCCAGGTCCGTTCGGTAGCGGCAAAACGGTCTTGCAGCAGGCTATTTCCAGGCAAGCGGAAGCGGATATTGTGATTATAGCTGCCTGTGGTGAACGAGCAAACGAGGTGGTGGATTTGTTTACCGAATTTCCGGAACTGGAAGACCCCTGGACAGGGCGCAAGCTCATCGAGCGCACCACGATCATCGCCAATACCTCCAACATGCCAGTGGCGGCACGGGAGGCTTCGGTTTACACGGCAATGTCCATTGCCGAATATTATCGCGCAATGGGGCTGAAGGTACTCCTCCTGGCGGATTCGACCTCGCGCTGGGCGCAGGCGTTGCGCGAAATGTCCAACCGCATGGAGGAACTTCCCGGTCCGGATGCTTTCCCGATGGACTTACCGGCGATTATCTCGAATTTCTACGCGCGGGCGGGCATCGTGTATCTCAACAATGGCGAAACCGGTTCCATCACCTTCATCGGTACGGTATCACCGGCGGGCGGCAACCTCAAAGAACCGGTCACAGAATCTACGAAAAAAGTGGCGCGCTGCTTTTATGCGCTTTCGCAACAACGCGCCGACAGCAAGCGCTACCCCGCGATTGATCCGATTGAAAGCTATTCGAAGTATCTGGAATATCCGGAATTGCAGGCAACCTTAAAAAAACAGATTTCGGAAGACTGGATTGCGAAAGTAGGAATCCTGCGCAATATACTCCTGCGTGGCAAAGAAGCCGCCGAACAAATCAACATCCTCGGCGACGATGGCGTTTCCATCGACACGCACCTGACGTTCTGGCGCTCAGAAATCGTGGATGAAATAATTCTACAGCAAAACGCTTTCGATGAGGTGGATGCACGCACACCGATGGAACGGCAAAAGTACATGGTAGATAAAATACTAAAAATCATGGGGTTAGAATTCAACTTTGACCGATACGAAGCAATCAACCCTTATTTCAAAAGAGCCATTAACGCACTCAAACAAATGAATTACTCCGAATTTCAATCGGATGATTTTAAAAAGTTTGAAATGGAATTGCAGGATATTTTAGCCGAACGCATGACCGACAAATAATGCCTTTTGCAATTCGCAAATAAAAATTTTCATGGAAACACGAGCTTTTCAGCGCATTTATACAAAAATCGAAGAGATCACGAAAGCCACCTGCACGGTCGAAGCCTCGGGCGTGGGCTACGAAGAACTCGCCATGGTCGCCGGCAAACCCGCACAGGTTGTGAAAATCATGGGCGACCGGGTGACGCTACAGGTCTTCGCCGGTACCGAGGGCATCCCGACGAACGCCGAGGTAGTGTTCCTGGGCAAAGCCCCTACCCTGAAGGTCAGCGAAGCGTTGGGCGGACGGTTTTTTAATGCCTATGGCGAACCCATTGACGGCGGCCCGGAAGTGGACGGCGAAGAGCGCGAAATCGGCGGTCCGTCGGTAAATCCCGTACGCCGCAAGCAACCTTCGGAGCTCATCACTACCGGCATCGCAGGCATTGATTTGAACAATACGCTGGTCACCGGTCAGAAAATTCCCTTTTTCGCCGATCCCGATCAGCCGTTCAATCAGGTGATGGCGATGGTGGCACTGCGCGCGAAGGCAGACAAGATTATCCTCGGCGGCATCGGTTTGACGAATGACGATTATTTATATTTCAAAAATGTCTTTGATAGTGCCGGAGCGCTGCACCGTATTGTCAGTTTTGTGAATACGACCGAAGACCCGCCCGTGGAGCGCCTGCTCGTGCCGGATATGGCGCTGACCGCTGCCGAATATTTCGCGGTGGACAAGCAGGAGAAAGTGCTGGTATTGCTCACCGACATGACGCTTTATGCCGATGCGCTGGCGATCGTTTCCAACCGCATGGACCAGATTCCGTCGAAGGACAGCATGCCCGGTTCGCTCTATAGCGATCTGGCGAAATTGTACGAAAAGGCAACGCAATTTGAAGATGGGGGCACCATCACCATCATTGCGGTGACGACGCTCTCCGGGGGCGACATCACGCACGCCATTCCGGACAACACCGGCTACATTACCGAGGGGCAGCTCTTCCTCCGGCAGGATACCGACATTGGCAAGGTGATTGTGGATCCGTTCCGCAGTTTGTCGCGATTGAAGCAACTCGTTATCGGCAAGAAAACCCGTGCGGATCATCCGCAGGTGATGAACGCCGCCGTGCGCCTCTACGCCGATGCTGCCAACGCCCGCACCAAGCTGGAAAATGGTTTCGAGCTGACTGAATACGACGAGCGCACACTGGAATTTGCCAAATCTTATTCGGAGCGCCTGCTGGCAATAGATGTAAATATTGACACCGAAAAAATGCTGGATACCGCCTGGGAATTGCTGTCAAAACACTTTTCCAAAGCAGAGGTAGGGATTAAAAAAGAGTTGATAGATGCGTATTGGAAGGAGTAAGTAGATGAGCAATGTTATTTGTCCCGTAGGAGTCCCTCGGACCTTTGGCGTTAATTGGGGGCGACTGTTATGATTTTGATAATCAGTTTTTTATAAAAAATGGCAATCGAATTTCAATATAATAAAACGTCACTGCAGCAACTGAATAAGCAATTGCGGATTCGGGAGAATGCGTTGCCGATTTTGAAAAACAAGGAGGCGGCACTACGCGTGGAGGTGAAGGCGGCGAGGCGGGAGGTGGAAGCGATGGAGCAACAACTGCGCGACCAGCTTGCCGGGCATGCCGGGATGATGGCACTATGGGATGAATTCGACTTTGATTTGCTGTCGGTTGGCGAGGTGCAGAAGCGCACGCAGAAGGTCGCTGGCGTGAGCATCCCGGTGTTGGACGACGTACATTTTGAGCAGCAGGCATTCAGCTTGTTCAATCGCCCGGCATGGTTTCCGGCAGGGCTGGAGTTGCTGCGGGCGTGGACGAAGCTCGCCATTCGCAAGCAGTTTTTATTGCAAAAAATGCACCTGCTCAATCACGCGCGCAAGAAGACGACGCAGAAAGTGAATCTGTACGAGAAAGTGCAGATTCCGGGCTACGAAGATGCCATTCAGAAGATTAAGCGTTATTTGGAAGACGAGGAAAATTTGGCGAAAGCCGCACAAAAAATTGTAAAAAACCGCCAGCAGGCAAAGACCGATACCTTATGATCGTGCCGATGAAAAAATACGCGTTTCTGGTTTACCACTCCGATTACGTCGCTTTTCTGGAAGGACTGCGGGAGTTGGGCGTACTGCATGTACAGCAGCGCGAACTGGAGCCGTCGGCAGCGCTACAGGAGAATACAGAATTGCAAAAAGACATCCGGGAGACCCTAAAGGCACTGCGCCATCGCATCGTGGAAGACAAGAAAACAGATCAACTGCCGGCAAAATCCAGCACGGGGCTTGACGTGGTGCGGTCGTTCCAGAAGTTGTCTGGCGAAGTGGAAGATTTACAGCAAGAGTTGGATGCAGTGAATAAAGAAATTGAGTTTCAAAAACCGTGGGGCGATTTTTCAGTGGAGCAGTTGGAAAATTTGCGACAAGCGGGGATTTATGTGCGATTTTTCGTTTGTCCAATCAAAAAGTTCGATTCCGCCTGGGCAGAAAAATATACCCTGGAGATCATCAATGACCTTCCGCCGGAGCGGTATTTTATCGTTTTTGCCAGAGGTGAGGAGGCGTTGGACATGGACGCCGAGGAAATTGCCGTGCCGAGTGCGAGTTTGAGTGCTTTACGGCAAAAACGCATTGAGCTTAAGGAAAAAATTGACCGCATCAACGCGAAACTTGATGAATTTGTATGGACGGCGCAACCAGCAATCGAAGCAGCATTGCACAAAGTAGAAAATACCATCCAGTTGTACACCGTGGTGGAAAGTACGCGCAGGGAAGCCGGTGAGCGCATCATGCTGCTGGAGGGCTTCGTGCCCGCGCCACGGGAAGAAAAATTGCTGGAATTTTGCGAAACACAGGGCGTACCGTTTCTGACCAAACGCCCGGAGCCGAAAGACGCGCCCCCGGTGCTGCTGCGCAATTCCGCTTTTTCGCGCCTATTCGAGCCGATTGGCAAATTGTTTTCGCTGCCCGCCTACCGGGAAATGGATCTGACGCCCTACTTCGCTCCTTTTTTTATGCTGTTTTTCGGCTTTTGCGTGGGCGATGCGGGTTATGGCATCATTATTTTGCTGGCGGCAACGATTTACAAATTTCGCTCGCCTGCCGACTGGAAACCCATTCTTACGCTTACGCAGTTTCTCGGGGGCGCTACTATCTTGTTTGGAATGCTGACGGGCACGGTTTTCGGGCTAAACCTGCTGGAAGATCGCTTTGCCTATCTGGGCAATATCCGCAATTTAATGCTCAACAGCGACCAGATTTTCCAATTAGCTTTAATTCTGGGTGTTGTTCAAATTCTGTTCGGATTAATCATTAAAGCTATGAACAATGCCCGGCAATATGGCTGGGTGCACGCCATTGCGCCGGTGGGCTGGATTATCATGCTGCTCAGTCTGCTCGATCTGAGCGTACTGGAACTGGCAGCGCCCTACTCCACTTATGCCGCCTGGCTGGGCGTAGGGTTAATCTTGCTGTTCAATGATCCGAAAGCAGGCATTTTCAGTCGGCTGGGCAAGGGGGTGTGGGAATTATACGGCATTACGGGCATTTTCGGCGATCTGCTGAGCTACATTCGGCTGTTTGCCCTGGGCATTGCCAGTGCGATTTTGGGGTTTGTAGTGAATGATATTGCCCTGCAAATCCGGGACGGTGTGGCGTATCTCGGTCCGGTATTGTTTGTAATTTTTCTGCTGATCGGGCACGGCATCAACCTGATGATGGCGTCGCTGGGTGCGTTTGTCCACCCGATGCGTCTGACCTTTGTCGAATTTTACAAAAATGCCGGTTTTAAAGGCGGTGGAAAGGCTTATAAACCATTTTCGGCAAATAATAACGAACGGTAATTCAAAACAAAAACTATAAATTTAAAGAAATATGGATACTGCAATTATTCTGGCTTACACAGGGCTGGCGCTGATGGTTGGGCTATCGGGCGTGGGTAGTGCGATTGGCGTTTCGATTGGCGGTAATGCGACCGTCGGCGCCTTGAAAAAAAATGAAGATGCCTTCGGGAGCTACATGCTGCTGAGTGCATTGCCGAGCACCCAGGGGTTGTATGGCTTTGCCGGATTTTTCATCTTCAACAGTTCCGGCGTTTTGAATAGTGAAATGACGATGGTGCAAGGCATGACGATTTTGGCGGCCGGTTTTGCACTGGGATTAGTGTGCCTGATCTCGGCGATGCAGCAAGGGCGAATTTGCGCAAATGGCATAGCTGGCATTGGCGCAGGATACGACGTATTCGGTAAAACGATGGTGCTGGGCGTTTTCCCGGAATTGTATGCCATTGTGGCGTTTGCGGCAGCGTTTTTGATGTACGCGAGCTTGTAAGAAGCAATTAAACGTGTTACAATAAGAAAAGGTGGCCCCGGTCATTGAGCCACCTTTCTTATAATTTTATACCAATTTCAATTGATAACGACGTATTAGAGAGTGTTTTAAGCTTTGACTTACAAATACTTATAATTTCCGACTTCTCACTTCCGAATTGGTATTATACAA
>CAZFBU010000085.1:2164-18477 GCA_964517175.1 uncultured Saprospiraceae bacterium | reverse complement strand
TTACTCCGTGCCGGGACCATCCGTTTTCTCGGAAATCTCAATACCATCGGAAGCGCTGACGCTGGCTTCGACGATTGGTTCGACCTGATCGTCGCGCTTTTCCACGTCTTTATGGCTGCTGAAAAAGCTGCGCTGGAAGACGAGAATGCTCAATACACCAACGGTGATGGCTGAGTCTGCAATGTTGAAAACCGGACGGAAGAACAGCACGTGCTCGCCGCCCCAGAAAGGCATCCATTCCGGCAGTACGCCGTCGTATAGTGGAAAGTAGAACATATCCACCACTTTTCCGTGCAGGAAACTGGCATAGCCGCCTTCCGCAGGGAAAATTTCGGCAACGCTGTGATAAGTTGATTCGGAAAAGATCAAGCCGTAAAAAGCGCTATCAATGATATTGCCAATTGCGCCGGCGAGGATGAGGGAAAAACTAATCAGTAACCCGAAAGGTGCAGCGGCTTTAATCAGTTCGCGAATGTAGTAGATCAGAAAACCGACCGCCACGATGCGGAACATACTCAGCGCCAATTTGCCGTAGCCACCGCCAAACTCTATGCCAAATGCCATGCCGGGGTTTTCCACAAAATGGATGCGCGCCCACGACAGCCCCAGAATGCCGAACTCTTCGCCATAAGCCAGGTGCGTTTTTATCCAGATTTTCAAAACCTGATCGATGAGCAGAACTAAAAAGATGATTCCGAAGACTTTTGCTGATCTATTCAAAATCTCACGTTTTCATTATTGAACAAACTTGAATCCTAACAATCAAAAATTAGACAAGGTTTTATCATTTTTTATTCCAATACCGCTTTTACGATAGCTTTAACAATCCGGTAGTTATTCCTCTTCCGAGCCGTCCGCTTCCCGTCGGTATTTTTTGCGCACCAGCGGATTGGCATGCATTTCAGCGTATTCGTTGCGGCTTCTGGCTATGTCCATCGCGAGGAAGAGCGCCTCGCGGAAAGAAGATTCGTCCGCTTTGTTTTGTCCGGCAATATCATAAGCCGTGCCATGGTCGGGCGAAGTGCGTACGTGCGGCAAGCCTGCGGTATAATTCACGCCGCTGCCGAAAGAAAGCGCTTTAAACGGAATAAGCCCCTGATCGTGATACATCGCCAAAATGGCGTCAAATTTCTTGAACTGCCCGGAGCCAAACATCCCGTCCGCCGGATACGGTCCCATCACCAGCGTGCCGCTTTTCTTCGCCTCAATGATCGCCGGGCGAATGATGCGCTCTTCTTCATCGCCGATAACGCCATCGTCCCCCGCGTGCGGATTCAGCCCCAACACACCGATCACCGGCCGCTCCAGCCCAAAATCCCGAATAAGCGTATCGTTCAGTATCCGTATCTTTCTGGCGACCAATTCTTTCGTAATCTCGTCTGCTACAATGCTGATTGGCAGGTGATTGGTCACCAGCCCCACTTTCAGCGCATTGCTCACCATCAGCATCAGGCTTTCCTTCGCGCCCATTTCGCGGGTCAGATATTCGGTATGCCCCGGAAACGGAAAATTCGCCATTTTCATCGCGTTTTTGTTGATCGGCGCCGTCACCAGTGCATCCACGAGCCCGAATTTCAGTTCCTTCACGGCGTATTCAAGCGATTGCACCGCATACTGGCCTCCCATATCGGTTGGCTTGCCGAGCGTGATATTGACGTTGTCATTCCAGCAATTGACAATATTCACCCGATCATCCTTGGTGTGCTGCGCACTTCGGGTGGCATGAAACGGAAAATCCACTTCCACAATATTTTTATGGTAAGAAACCACTTTCGATGAGCCGTAGATCACCGGGGTACAGCGCTCGAGAATCTGCTTATTCGCAACGGTTTTTAAAATGACTTCAAGCCCTATTCCATTGATATCGCCTATGCTGATGCCTATCTTTAGTTTGTTCATTCCTGTTCAAAATTTCAATCGTTCAGAAACGCAAAGGTACAGAAGTTTAACCGATTCGTCCGAAGATTTTGCGGAATAGAACGCCCAATCGCAGGCTAAATAGCAATTATCCTGTTTTTATTGTTGGGAATGATGCGAAAAATTGCTTTTTTACCGCAACACAGCATCAACGCATGAAAGCAAAAAAATCATACGGGCAACATTTTCTTACGAACGAACAAATGGCGGAGCGCATCGCCAACAGCTTCTCGCAGCCGCCCGCACGCGTGCTGGAGGTTGGCCCGGGCAAAGGGATGCTGACGAAGTATCTGCTTGATCGCGATTTCGACCTGAAAGCGGTGGAAGCTGACCGGGATATGATTGCCTATCTGCAAAAATTCTATCCGGCGTTTGCCGCGAATATCATTGAGGGCGATTTTTTGCGGTTGAAACTGAATGAAACTTTTGAAAAACAATCTTTTACGCTTATTGGAAATTTCCCATACAATATCTCTTCCCAAATTGTTTTTAAAATGCTGGAATATCGGGCGTTCATCCCGGAGATGATCGGTATGTTCCAGCGCGAAATGGCCGAGCGCATCATTGCGCCACCCGGCGACAAGACCTACGGCGTGATTAGTGTGCTGGCACAGGCTTTTTACGAAGGCGAAATGCTGTTCCGGGTGAGTGCGGGCAATTTTAACCCGCCGCCAAAAGTCGAATCGGCAGTGATCCGTCTGGTGCGCAAAGAGCAGCAAACGCTTGATTATGACGAGCGCCTGTTCAGAAGTGTTGTGAAGCAAACCTTCGGGCAACGCCGGAAAATGCTGCGCAATACGCTGAAGAGTTTGGTTAACGAACCGGAAGTGTTGGGGGAGGCATTTTTCCAACAACGCCCCGAGCAACTTTCGGTGGAAGCATTCATTGAACTGACGAGGAGAATCGAGGAACTAAAGGGAGAGCGTGAAGATTAGCGCAAGCTTTTGTACATTTGCAAAAAACAGAATCAACCATGACGCTGGAAGAACGTATCATGCAAGACCTCAAAGCCGCGATGAAAGCGAAAGATCAGGCGGCGCTGCGCGGCATTCGTGCGATCAAATCGGCGATTTTGCTGGCAAAAACCGATGGCAGTGGCAAGCCAATCGATGGTGATCGGGAAATTCAGATATTGCAAAAGCTGGTCAAGCAACGCAAGGAATCCATTGAAATTTATGAAAAGCAGGGACGCGACGACCTCGCAAAGACGGAATACGAAGAAGTAGAAGTAATTGAAAAATACCTGCCGGCACAACTCAGCGAGGAGGAATTGGAAGCCGAGCTCCAAAAGATCATCGAGCAGGTAGGCGCTACTTCTGCCAAAGATATGGGAAAAGTGATGGGCGCTGCTACCAAGCAACTCGCCGGTCGCGCCGATGGCAAAGCCATTTCACTGAAAGTGAAGGAGTTGCTGGCTTCCTGATCGCGGCTTGGCGTATCATTCGTGCTGGTCGAACAGAATCGGATTGCCATCCGGATCGATGACCGAAAAATGGCAGGGTCCGCTTTCCTGGTCGATGTGGGCTGCCTGCACTATTTCGATGCCGTCTTCCATTTCCAGGCGCTCGTGTATGGCGCGCGCATCGTCGGGATTGAAGGTGATGACATTCCGGGGAAACATATCCTGAAAAAGCCCGATTTTGATGTTGCCATTGAGCATGATGAGCCATTTTTCCTGCACGCTGCCCCCGCGCGTATCCGCTTCAAAGCCCAGTTTTTCGTAAAAAGCTTTTGACTTTTTAATGTCTCTGACCGCCAGTGCGATGTAGTGTTCGCCAAGATTCATAAGCAGTTTATTGTTCCGGTGAAGATAAATCGATTTCCGTATTATCGCCTATATTCAGGCTATGCCGCATACCGGTGATGGCGGTGTCGTTACCGACGACCGAACTTTGCAGTATGACTTCCCGCAGGGAGGCAAAATTGCCGATGATCGAATTTTTTACAATGGCGTTATTGATCTTCGCATTTTGCCCGATGGTGACGTGCGGCCCGATAATTGAATTGGTGATCTGGCAATGCTCGCCAATACTCACCGGGTGAATGATGATGGAGGTGTCAAATTCCGGCACATTGCTCGAGGCATAGCCTTCCCGGTCGAGCAGCGTTGCATTGGTCTCCAGCAACACGGTTTTTTTGCCACAGTTGAACCAGTTATCTACGGTGATCGTACGCAGTTCCACGCCGTGTTCTACCATGCGCATCAACGCATCGGTGAGCGGAAACTCGCCGTCGGAGCGAATGTTATTTCCGATGTTAAAATCCAGCGCATCTGCAAAAGCCTGCACTTCTTTCAATTTGTAAAACCCAACCATCGCCATATTCGACCTGGGTATTTTAGGCTTTTCCACCACTTTGCCAATGGAACCGTCGGGCTTGAATTCTACCACGCCAAACTCTCGCGGATCCTCCACTTTCTTCACGCCGATACAAGAAGTTGGCAAATCCATAACTTCCTGAAAATCAACATCGATGATAACATCTCCAAAAAAAATCATCACCTGATCGGCATCGCGCCAGGCATCCCTTGCCACCCAGATGGCATGCGCCGAACCGAGGCGTTCATCCTGGGTGACAAACTGTTTGTCGAGGTCGGGATAAGTCTGCTCTACGTAATTTTTGATTTTTTCTCCCAGATAACCGATGATGAAAACAAACTCCCGGATGCCTACCGCCGTGAGTTGATCGATGATAAAGGAAATAATGGGCTTTCCGGCCACAGGAATGAGCGGTTTTGGCTGGGTGTAGGTGAGCGGTCTGAGGCGCACGCCGGCGCCGGCAACGGGTATGATGGCTTTCACAGTTTACTTCGTTTTATTTTCAAAACAAGCCTAAGTTAATGAGATTTTAATAAAATCCGATAGGAAAGTTTGCCGAATAAATTACAAAAGGCATTGCCTCTGGTTAGAAACAATGCCTTTTTAGGATTTTTCTTTGCTAAATATTATCTGCCTTCCAGCGCTGCCGCCCCACCGACGATCTCAAGGATTTCGTTGGTAATGGCTTCCTGGCGGGCTTTGTTGTAGCTCAGGCGCAGGTCGCGCAGTAGTTCGGATGCATTTTCTGTTGCTTTATCCATCGCGGTCATTCGTGCACCGTGCTCGGAAGCGTGGGTGTCGAGGTTATAGCGAAAAAATTGAGTATGTAAAATATTCGGTATCAGATAATCGAGCAAACCGGTCATATCCGGCTCAAAGATATAATCCGCCCGCAGATTATCTTCTTCTGATTGCTCGAGCTTGGCTACCGGCAAAAACTGCTCTGCTTTAGCAAACTGTGTAGCCGCATTTTTGAACTGCCCGTAAGCCACCGTTATTTCATCAAATGCCTTATCCTCAAAAGCCTTCATCAGGCGGCCCGACACCTCCGAAGTTTTATCGAAGGTCAAATCATTGAATATATCCACGTAATCACTGACAAGCGTACAATCCTGGTAGCGTTTTTTCATATAGTCAAAGCCACGCTTGCCGATAAAGAGAAGCGTCAAGTTACCATTTGCCCGTACTTCCGCGTATTTACCATTGATTGCGTTAGTAGCCGCCTTGATAACATTGGCGTTGAACGCACCGCACAAGCCGCGATTGGAGGTGATTACCACCACGCATGCTTTCTTCACGTCCCGCTCATTGGCAAAGTCGATATTGACTTCCCCTTCCACGTTCGAGAGGATATTGCGCAGCATGGCGTTGAGCTTGTTGGCATACGGGCGCATCTCCTGGATAGCCTGTTGTGCCCTACGCAGCTTCGCCGCCGATACCATCTTCATTGCTTTGGTAATCTGCTGGGTATTTTGTACGGAGCGAATCCGGTCGCGTACTTCTTTTAAGTTACCTGGCATTCATTTAAGATTTTGAGATGCCAGATATGAGATGCCAGACTATCTGACTTCCCAATTCTGGCGTTTGTCTTCTCCAAAAATTACTTCTTATACTGGGTGCTCATTTCTGCCGCCAGTTTCTCTACTTTATCCAGTTCGTCCTGATCGAGTTTGCCGGCTTTGAAAGACGCCAGCACCTCCGGATGGCGCTTTTCCAGCGTCGTCAGGAAAGCGGCTTCAAATTCCTGCACCTTATCCACCGGAACATTTCTCAGCAGATTTTTTGTACCCAAATAGATAATCGCCACCTGCTTTTCTACCGGTACCGGCGCGTATTGTGGCTGCTTCAGGATTTCCACGTTGCGCTTACCTTTATTCAGCACTGCTGCTGTTGCTGCATCCAGGTCGGAACCGAATTTCGAGAAAGCCTCCAACTCGCGGTATTGTGCCTGGTCAAGCTTCAACGTACCGGAAACTTTCTTCATCGACTTGATCTGCGCCGAACCACCCACACGTGATACCGAGATACCTACGTTAATCGCCGGACGGATACCCGCATTAAACAGGTTGGATTCCAGGAATATCTGACCATCGGTAATCGAAATTACGTTCGTCGGAATGTAAGCGGAAACGTCACCCGCTTGCGTTTCAATAATCGGCAGTGCCGTCAAAGAACCGCCGCCCTTTACGATTGGTTGCCCGTTCTCGTCTTTTGCTTCTTTCAGAGAAGCGGGCAGGTCGTTCATCGTGCGGGCGATATCATCGTTGTTGATGATCTTAGCCGCGCGTTCCAGCAAGCGGGAGTGCAGGTAAAATACATCCCCCGGATATGCCTCGCGCCCCGGAGGACGACGCAGCAACAGAGACACTTCGCGGTAGGCTACGGCTTGCTTCGACAAATCATCGTAGATAATCAGAGCCGGACGGCCCGTATCGCGGAAGTACTCACCAATGGCTGCACCCGCAAACGGCGCGTAAAACTTCAATGGTGGCGGCTCGGATGCAGACGCAGAAACGATTACCGTATAATCCATTGCACCGTGTTCTTCCAGCGTACGTGCTACCTGCGCTACCGTTGATGCCTTCTGACCGGAAGCTACATAAATGCAGTAAACCGGCTCACCCCGGTCATAGAATTCGCGCTGATTAATGATGGTGTCAATCGCAATTGCGGTTTTACCCGTTTGGCGGTCGCCGATAATCAATTCCCGCTGACCACGACCAATCGGAATCATCGCGTCAATTGCTTTGATACCCGTTTGCAGGGGTTCATTCACCGGCTGGCGGAAAATAACCCCGGGCGCTTTGCGCTCCAACGGCATTTCGTACCGCTTGCCCGTGATTTCGCCTTTGCCGTCGATCGGTTCCCCCAGCGGATTCACCACACGACCAACGAAACCTTCTCCAACGCTGATAGAAGCGATACGCCCCGTGCGCTTCACGCGCGACCCTTCCTTGATGCCGTCGCCTTCTCCCATGAGTACCAAACCGACGTTATCTTCTTCCAGGTTCAAAACGATTGCTTCCACACCGGTTTCAAATTCCACCAATTCACCGGCTTGCGCATTGTTCAAACCATAAACACGGGCGATGCCGTCGCCCACTTGCAATACCGTACCAAATTCTTCCAACTCCGTTGCACTGCTGAAGCCGGAGAGTTGTTGTTTGAGTATCGCGGATATTTCATCAGGCTTTACGTCAACCATATTTTTTAAAAATTTTTACGCCACAGGCGTGCCTTTGGCATTGTTGATGGATAATTGCCGAATGCTGCTTCTTTCACCAGCAAGCGACAAAATTATTTTTTATCGAGCAATGATCTGCGAAATATACAGGTTGTCTCTGAATGTCTTTTTCAGCTCTTCCAATTTGTTTTTCACACTGGCGTCAAACATCTTATCATCAAATTCCAGAATGAAGCCGCCAATCAGTTCTTCATCCACTTTCACTTCCAGTTCTATGTTCTGATCGGTCACTTTACTCTCCGAGAGCTTACCGATAATCAGGTCAATCATGGATTGATCCAGTTTGGTAGCGGTCGTCAATCGAACCGTCGTAATCTTTTTCACCGACCGGTATTCTTCCAGGAATTTAACTGCAATTTCCGGTAGGTAAGATTCGCGTCCTTTTTTGATGAGAATGCGAAGGAATGCCATCGTCAGCTCATCATATTTGCCCTCAAAAAGCTGATTGACGATACGTTCCTTCTTCGAGGGGTGAATGACCGGGCTTTTGATGAACAGATAAAAATCGCGGTTGCCGACTACCTCCTTGAAGGAGTCCACATCTTCCATAACACGGTCGAGCTTATTGTGCTCTTGTGCCAGGCTTACCAGCGATTTTGCATATCTGATTGCTACCTTAGCTACTGACATCTTGAGAGTTGTTAATTCTTGATTGCTTATTATTAATTGACAATGAGCAATTAATAATTTTTAGTTGAGTTTCATATCATCCACCAGCTTGCTCACAAAGCGTTCTTGTGCCTTACCATCTTCCAGTTCTTTGCGCAGTACCTTTTCCGCAATTTCGATGGACATCACGCCCACCTGATTCTTAATGTCGGTGATCGCAGCCATGCGCTGGTTTTCGATCTCCTGTTTGGCGTTGGATACAATCTTGTTGGCTTCATCCTTTGCTCTCTGCTTCGCTTCGCTGATAATGTGCTCCTTCGCTTCGTTCGCCTCTTTTAGGATTTTCATCCGCTCTTCCTGCGCCTGCTTGAGCAATTCCTCATTTTCTGCTTTCAGATTTGCCATCTCTTCCCGCGCTTTTTTGGCTTCATCCAGCGAGCTTTGGATGTCGTCTTCCCGCTTTTTCAATGCCTGCTGAATCGGCTTGAATGCAACCCGCGCCATAATGAACCAAAAGAGGATAAAGATCAGAATCGTCCAGATCAATAAACCCGGATCCGGCTTCATTACCGTGAAATCTGCTAGAAATATCATTGCGTTTGTCATTTTGATCTTGAATTTTAGGAAAGGGCTAGAAAACAACCAACCGTTATTTTGCTAACCCCGTCTCTTTTTTGCAAAGCTGAATTACGCCAACAGAATGCTCAACAGAATCGCGATCAGGGCTGCACCTTCTACAAGGGCTGCCATCAGGATCATGTTTGAGCGGATATCACCCACTGCCTCTGGCTGACGAGCGATAGCTTCCATTGCTTTAGCGCCGATGTTACCGATTCCGATACCTGCGCCGATTACTGCCAATCCAGCTCCAATTGCTGCTAATGTACCAGTCATGTCAATTTGAATTTATATGATAAAATGACTTACTTTCTAAAGTGGGAAGCCGGAAGTCAGAAGTCGGAACGTTTCCAATTTCGTATTTCCGATTTCCGATTTTTAATGATGGTGCGGTTCTTCAATCGCTGCTCCGATATACGAAGCCGATAGAATGCAGAACACGAACGCCTGCACCAGCGCCACCAACAACTCCAATGCCATCATAAACATCGTCAGCGGCACCGCCATCAGCGTACCGACTGCACCGCCGCCCAAATTCTCGCCGGAATTGCCGAAAATAAAGATCAAGCCCACGAAGATCACCATCACAATGTGACCGCCCGTAATGTTCGCAAAAAGACGAAGCATCAGCGTCAATGGCTTGATGAACAAGCCCATGATTTCTACCGGCGTCAATATCAACTTCACGAATGCAGGCACACCCGGCATCCATACGATGTGCTCCCAGTAGTGTCTATTTCCACTAATGTTGGTTACGATGAATGTAATCAGCGCCAGGCCCATCGTCACGGCCAGATTCCCCGTTACATTGCCGCTGCCCGGAATGAACGGAATCTGTCCGACCAGATTCAATCCCAGAATGAAAAAGAAGATGGACATCAGAAACGGCAGATATCTTTCGTATTTGTGTCCTAAAAAAGGAATTGCTACTTCGTCGCGAATGAACGTAAAAATCGGCTCCAGAAAAGACTGAATGCCCTTTGGTGCCTGCCCGTCACGTGTCTGATACCCTCTTACCGCTGCCCGGAACATCAGGAACAGCACGAGAAAGGTGAGCAACATCGTGAAAACGTTCTTCGTAATCGAGAAATCATAGAAAGAGGTCGTTCCACCGCCAAGAATACTTCCGAACATCGTCGATTTCTTATCCAAAGGATAGCATTCGCCATTATGTACGACCTCGTAGGTATCTATTTCTTCACCGTCTTTCTGAGTAGTACGATGGTTGATACAATCAATATTTACCTCACCGGTCGGGAATTTGGCATCCGCCACGTGCATCACCGTTCCATCGTACATCACATAACCGTTGATCGCCTTCGTACCGGTGCCATGCTCGCCGAAGAAAATCATTGGCGTGGCGCTATCATCAAACTGGTGGGACATCGTGAATGTCCAGCCTTTTTCCGGTGCATAAAGTAAGAGTGGCAAAGAAAGATAAGCATTACCCCCAATGTGAAATGCATTCGCATCGCCAATATGATGGAAAGCCGTTTCGGCTGGCACGAAACCTTCGTCGTGGTGTTCGTGGCAACCACAGCCATGATCGTCGTGACCGCCATGCTCATCGTGCGCTTCGGCAGCGTGTTGCTCCGTCGTTTCGCCGTGGCTATCTTCTGCGTGGTCTTCCTGTGCAAAAGCAACCGCAAATGCACTCGCAAAAACCAATAAAATCAGGATTATTCTACGCATCGGGACAAATCTTCTTTAACCATTTTTCAAAGCCGGTGCAAAGGTATATACTTGACCCCGATTAACAAAGCCTTCGCTATCTTTTTTTACAATGACTTGATGTTTGGAATGATTGAAAAACAATCAGTTATGTGGGCTTGCCGACGGCGCTACTTATCGCAAATTGTTTATTTAAATGAGAAGAAAGAAAAATGTTTGTCCTTATAATAAGGTTACAGAATTTTGCTTGGAGTGGCGCTCGAATTTCCGAATAGCAGGGTAAGAATTTTGGGCGATTATTCTGATGAATTTTCCGGTTCGGGAAACTTTACATGCAGATAGACATCTGCTACCCCGACATTAAAATCGGCAATTTTGATCGTCTGCCCCATTTTGTCAACATACGTATTTTCCCATTTTTCCGAATCGCCAATGCGATTGTAAACATCAATATAAGGTCGCGTTTGGGAAATCATAAAGTATTGTCGCAGGGAAGGAATCTGGCGGTAGCAGTACCATTTGTCAATTCGGTCGCGGTCTTCCGTGCTTGCCGAAAGTACCTCAAACAGCGCGAAGGGATTGAGCGTAGCCTCCATTTTTGGCGTATGTTGATGAAAGACCGGCTCGCCGTCAACGAGCATCGCATCCGGGTAGTAATTCAACTGACAATCAGGCACATACAGCATCCGATTGCTCGGGTAAATGCGAAAAGATGTTCCCTTTACCAAGGCGTGTAATTCGCCAACAATATTACTAACGATCAATTCGCGATTATCCGATGCGTATCCCATAGGCAAAACCAATCCTTTGTAGAAAAAATGCCGCTGCCTGGAGTCGTATTCAAACGCCAGGTATTCTTCCAACGTATATCGCTTCTGAGCCGTAACCGTCATGGCTGTTTTTTTATTTTTCAAATTTAAGCCCAAATCAGCATAATAGCAAATCTCCTCACCAAATCACAAACTAAAACCTTAATCATCCAACTCCTCCACCTCTGCCGCCGCGAAGCTATCCCGGGCTACGTTTCGCTGCACAAATTCGCACCAGGGGCAATCCGCTTCGCCACAGCCCTCATAAAATTCGTGCGTCCCGATCTTCGCGTATATCTCGCAGAGCAGCTCGCGCACAAAAGCCGTGTCTTTCGCAGCAATATCCATGCTTTCGCTGGTAAAATCGCCTTTACTATCCGGCTCCAGCCAGGAAATGACGCCCGAGGTCACGCGCCGCGCCGAGCGTTCCGCGCTCTCGTACAGCAATTTGTAAAAAACCAACTGCCGCCAGTAGCTACCGCCGTGCGGCAGCTTTTTTGAAGAGCTGCGCAATTTTGCAGCCTTCGCCTTTCCGGTTTTATAATCCAATACCGTCGCCTTCATGCCATCCAGCAGGTCGAGACGGTCGATGGTACCAGTGATGGGCACGCCGTCCACTTCGGCATGGCGAATGGTCAATTCCACACGGACTTTTTTGCTCCAGCTTTGCCGATACTTTTCGTAATAGGCTGCCAGATTCCGGCGTCCGGTTTCCAGTCGTCGTTCGTATTCTACCTCCGAGAAATTCCCCCGCAGTTTTGCCATTTCTTCTTCAAAAAACTCAACCAGCTTCTCCTTTTTGGGAAAAATTTTTGACTTTGACAAAAGCGTTCGTTCAAACAATCGCCGCAAAGCATAGTGCATCGCCATGCCATAACTTGCGCTTTCGCTTGGCAAAATCGGCACCCGCAGCACCTGCTCGAAGTAAAAACTCAACGGACACTTCAGGTATTGATTCAGCGCCGAAATGCTCATCCGGAAGCCAGTGAGCAATTCATCCACCACCGATTTCGGGAGTTTTTGTTCAAAAATTACCGGTTGCTCTGTGAGTTGCGCAAATTGCATTTCCAGCAAGGTCGCTTCGCTGATGCTGGCACGTTCCGCCTGCAAATTCACGCCGAGCGCGATCTCATCGACGAAAACCGTCCGTTGCAACTCTTTGCCCGTATCGTCCTGTTCGCTGTAGGAAATATGCAGCAATTCCTTCGCTCGCGTCATCGCCACATAAAACAAGCGCCGGCGCGCCTCCAGCGCATCCTCCTCGCCCGAGTACGTCAGCGTATCCGGCAGCGGAAAGCGAAAACTACTGCCACGCGCGCGCGGCTCCCAGTTGTCTTTCACGCAATCGAGTAAAAAAACGCGCTGGAATTCCAAGCCTTTGGCGCTGTGCGCAGTGAGCAAATTCACGCCCCGCTCGGCGGTCACGACCTTGTTCACGCCAATGGGCAGGCGATTGGCGTCCATGCGTCGCAGGGTTTCCAATAGCTGGCGCAAATCGAGGCGCGAGCGGCGCTCGGTTTCCCTACGCACAAAGTCGAAGAAGGTCTTTATCACTTGTAATAACCAGACCCGCTCCGGGTGCTCGGTCACCATTCGCAGCAGGCCGCTTCGATTGATGAGCTTTTCCAGCAAAACCGGCAGGCCCGAGCTGGCAACATCGGTCAGCAATGTATCAATGAGTTTTGACAATTTCAAAAATGTCTCCGGTTGTTCCAAATTTAATTCGGCAAGTTGATCTTCATCGCGAAGTACTTCGCGCAATGCCGGTCGTTCCGATAATTCAAACCTGGCGAGGTAAGCACTTAATTTGGCAATATCCGCCGGTGGAATGTTCAAAAAATCCACGTATAGCAAGCGATACAGCAAGTGCTCGCCGCCTTTTGCCTGTTTAAATTCGGCTTGTAAAAATTCCAGAAACAGCCGCAGGTTCCGAATGATCGGCAGATCAAGCGTATTGACGCTGCGCCTGGTATTGTATGGAATGCCGCGCTTTTCCAGCAGCGAAATAATATTTTGTGCCTGCTTGTGCTTGGCGTAAATGATTGCTACTTCTTCCAGTGGAAAACCCGCCGCCTGCATTTGCTCAATCTGCTGTACGATATCAATTTCTTCCTGCGTTCGATTCGGATAGGCGACAATTTTTGGCAACACTTCTAACCCCGCAAACTGCTGATGCTGAGCGCGTAATACTTTTTTAATGCCTTGCAAAGTGTTGACCACGCGGATTTGATTGTGATGAATCAGCGCTTGTGAAGTATCCAGAATGTGCTGCGAAGAGCGATAATTATCCTGCAATAAAACGAGCTGCACCGAATCCTGATACAGCTCATAAAAGTCGATCAGGTTTTTCAGGCGCGCACCCTGAAACTCATAAATCGATTGATCGTCATCGCCAACGATGAAGATATTCGGACTTTGCCAGTATTCGACCAGCTTCCACAAAATATTATTCTGGGCTCCATTCGTATCCTGATACTCATCCACCAAAAAATACAGATACCGCTCCTGGTAATTGCGCAAAAGCGCCTCGTTTTCCTCGAACGCCCGCAGCACCCAGAGGATCATATCGTCGTAATCGTAGCGCCGCGCCCGCTGCATCGCCTGCTGGAATTTCGGATACAAAGCTACCGCCGCGCGCAATCGCTCCATGCGCCCGGTCACCTCATCAATCCTGGCTTGCTTTAGTTCGCCTTTGCGAAAATCGCCCCGCGTAACCTGATAAACAAACTCCTTGCGATTGGGCAAATCAGCCAGGTACGCGTCGATTTCAGTAAACATAAAATCCGGCGTCCAGGCTTCGGTTTTCATGCGCTGCCATAGGTCGCGGAGGTGCGTTTCGTAAAAATAGGCATCGCTCTGCCCCCGTTTTAAGGGATGCCCCACATCCAGATGGTCGATGATCTGTCGCGTAATTTCCACCCGCTCCAGGTCGCTGATCGGCTCCAGGTCATGCCGACCGAAGTACTCCAGATTGTCCTGAATGATGCTATTGCAAAACGAATGAAAGGTGTAAATATGCACCCGGTGCGCCTCCGGACCAATGAGTTCCAGCAAGCGCCGCCGCATGGCGTGCACGCCCGCATCCGTGAAGGTGAGACAAAGAATGCTCTGCGGCAGCGTATCCGTTTCCAACAGAATGCGCCCGACCCGCGCGGCAAGAATCTGCGTTTTGCCCGTGCCCGGACCCGCGATCACCAGCACTGGTCCGTCGATCTGATCAACGGCGACGCGCTGACTCGGATTGAGCCGCTCGAGTTCCCGCAGGAAGGTCTCATTGTATTGCTGTAATTTGTTCGATTCGGACATGGTTGCAAATTCGGAAGTTAGAAATCCGAATTACGAATGTAAGAAATTTTCAGGTGACTTTTGCCCGCAGAAGATATGTCAAAAACCGTTCGCGCCGGGACTGTGTCCGGTGTGTTTTTCAAATCTCTTCTGATTTTTCACCAAAAACTACAAAAAATCCTCGGCATACACCGCTACTTTTTTATCCCGCAATTTTTCCAGGCGCGGCGCTTTAAAAGGTAGTTCTTTGATCTGAAACGGTGGAAAGACCGTACAGATTTGCTCTCTATCCAAGTCATTATATTCCACAAAACAGACCCACGCTTTGGGTATTTGCAAAATAGGGTCGGTACGAAATTGCGATTTCTGGAACGTCCAGGATAAGCCATAACGTTGAGCGGTTGAGCGGCGCTGGGTTTTTACTGCCAAGCCGATATCGTTCACGTACAGGTCGTCGTCCCAGGATTTTTGTTTGCCTTCGTAAATGGCGTAATCCGGCCCTTGTACGCGGCAATCGTACTGCTCGAAAGCCTTGCGCACGGCGGCTTCACCCAGTTTGCTTACGTAGTGATCGTCCCGGATTTTTTGTCGGCTGAACTGATTGCTTTCGCGATAATCAACCGTGCCGACTACCGCATCGGCGAAGCGGGCGGCTTGTGCAAGATCGGACGCGGTGAGCGTGATCTTAATGGGTGTGTGGAAGTATTTCATTTGTGTAAATTTGCAATACTACTATCGCTTTCTGTTTTTGCGCAGATTACCACGTGGCAGCCTGCCGTGCTTCTCTTCAAAAGTGTTGATGAATTCATCTTCAATCAATTCCGCAGCTTTGCGTCCCGGGATACCCTGCAGCAAAATTCTTGCAATATAGCGTACCCAACCTACCGCAAGGTTTAGCAAGTTAACCTGACGCTCCATTCGAGCACTCTGCCCGTCCTCATCAATCGGATCGCTGCTAATGCCATATTTGAAAACTTCTCCCTCTTGTTTATCATAAATTTCATATAGGTGATGAGGGCGTTTATTCTTATGAGAATTCCGGTGCATAACAGTCCGCGCATTTTACTGCCAGCCTTCGGCATTCGCATACGTCTCGTAGCTGATCGGAGAAATATAGTCAAACGACTGCCCCGTTTTTGCTTCATAAGCCAATGCTGCAAGAGAGAGCAAAGGCTCAAAGTCCTCATCAGCGGGCATTTGAGTCGGGTTTTTCACTACTTGTCTGTACCGTTCCTGACCGGAGGCAAGTACCGCCGCACGTACGTACAGGAAGCCGTCTTCAGAGAATGGCTCGGGTTCCGGATAAGCTTGTGCTGCGTGGAGGCTTGTGTCCAGCGCTTGTAATTTTGTTGCAAGCATATCTTCAAACTGGAAAATGTGCCCCAGTGGATGCTCAGCAAGCGCTTGTACTGCAGGAACGAGCACTGCTTCGGGCGTTGTTGCCGACCAGTCGAGCTTTTCGATAATATGCCAGAATTCATCTTCTGTGAGCGCAGGTTTGTCTCCCATCTCGACGACCTGAATATCAAGACGAGTATAACCCGCATACTTTTCTTTCAGCTTCCGCAGAAAGTCTTCATCCAACTCCGAAATAGGCACGCTAATTCTCGTGGTCATAATGAACGATTTTTAGCAAATTACAGAATTTCCATATTTTTTGCAATATTAATCTTGTCGTTTACTCACCTCTTCAATCGCCTGCACGATCACCTCGCAGGCGAAGCGAATGTGCTTTTCTTCGATAATCAAAGGCGGCGCAATGCGCAGGCAACTGCTGTTGAACAAAAACCAGTCGGTCAATACGCCTTTTTTTAAACAGATTTTGATAACTGCCTGCACAAA
>CAZFBU010000085.1:0-2064 GCA_964517175.1 uncultured Saprospiraceae bacterium | reverse complement strand
TCCGGCACGATGCCATACTGTTGAAAGCCCCAGAGCGAACCGGTGCGCCCGTAGCCGACCTGTATCTCATCGAGAATGAGCAACGCGCCAACCTCGTCGCAACGCTGGCGCAGCTTTTGCAGATAATCGCCGTGCGGCGGTCGAATGCCCCATTCAGCTTGCACCGTTTCTACGATGACGGCGGCGGTTTGGTTGGTGATGCGCTCCAGGCAGGTTTCACAATTAAACTCGATGTGCCGAATCCCCGGCAGCAGCGGGCGGTAAGCTTGCGTGAAATCTCCCGGATTCATCAAACTGGCGGCGCCCTGTGTGCTGCCGTGGTAGGCTTTTTTGCAGGCGACGATTTCCGGGCGATTGGTGTAGCGCTTCGCCAGTTTCATAGCGCCTTCGGTGGCTTCCGTGCCGGAATTGACAAAGTAAACGCTATCGAGCGGATCGGGCAGGTTTGCTGCCAACAGGCTGGCGAGTTGCACTTGCGGTGAAAGCACAAACTCCCCATATACCATCGTGTGCAGAAATTTATCGAGCTGCGCTTTTACAGCATCGACCACATTGGGATGCCGATGCCCGAGGCTGCTCACGCCAATGCCGGCGATGAGGTCGAGGTAGGCTTTTCCATTTGTATCGAATAAATACATGCCCTCGGCGCGCTCGATTTCAAGCATAAGGGGCAGGTCACTGGTTTGTGCTAAGTGCTGCAGAAAGAGTTGTCGCGTGTTCATTTTTTTTCTAGTTGCTGGATTCTGGCTACTCGTTTCTTGTCGCTTGCCTCTTTTCAGGCATTACTGCTTATTTGGATATCTGGCTTCTGAAACGTCTGGAATCGTTAAATTTCGTAGAAAAAGGAAAAAATAGTGTTAAATTATTGTCAATCTAACAACGTTTTGCCAGAAGGTAGTTTCGCGACTCCGCTTTTTTTCCGAAATTTATAGACTGAACAGTGAGATACTATATTGAGGACAGCACAGATGAATCGTAGGCTAGGCATTTTCGGACTTATTTTCCTGCTGTATGCATGTGAATACCACACCATACGCCGCTATGATTTTTCCGTTCACGGTATAGATATTTCGCATTACCAATCGACCATTCACTGGGATACCGTTGCGCAACAGGGTATTCATTTTGCATTTGTAAAAGCCACCGAAGGCGCAACTATGGTCGATACTTTGTTCTGCCAGAACTGGAGTGAAATGCAGCGCGTGGGCATCAAGCGGGGCGCTTATCATTTTTACCGGCCGACTATTTCGGCGAGAGAACAAGCCAATAACTTTTCTCAGCTTGTAAACCTGGATACCGGCGATCTGCCTCCGGTGCTGGATGTGGAAGTGCTGGATGGCGTTTCCAAAACTATTCTCATCAACGGGGTACGCACCTGGTTGTATCAAATGGAAATCCGCTATAATATTAAGCCCATCATTTACACTAATCTGAAGTTTTATAATCGCATTCTCGCCGGTCATTTCGATGATTATCCGGTGTGGATCGCACGCTACAACTACCGCGAACCCATATTAGCATCCGGAAGCGACTGGCACTTCTGGCAGTATGGCAATCAGGGAAGCATTCCCGGCATTCGGGGACATGTTGATTTTAATGTGTTCAACGGCACATATCGGGAACTGGAAGCCATGTGCCTGACACCAAGTCCGGTTATTTTGAGTGAGCAAGTGGCTGATTAGCAATTGAATAAGTCAGCAACCAATACGCCATCCGCTTTTCCTAATTTGAACCATAAAATGCGCCTTTGTCCACGACTTCCAGCAAAGTGCGGAAAGCCACAAATTTATCCTTGAATCGCTCCCTGTGAACTGCCTGCAACTTTGGCGCGTGCTTTTCCTGATACTGCTCAAAGGTCGCCATATCCGTGCAAAAATACTGGATCGCATAGGTAATGCCATCGTCGTCGTCCATGCCCAACAAGCGACACATGCGATATTCCAGGAACATACCCGTATCCATCACCTCCGGAATATGCGTTTCCTGCATCCATTTTCTCCAAGCCGGATGCGAAGCGTGTTCAATTTTTACTGTGACATTGTATAATATCATAATTTAAGTTGA
>CAZFBU010000084.1:0-19164 GCA_964517175.1 uncultured Saprospiraceae bacterium | reverse complement strand
CCGCCCCGTCGTACCGGCGACCTTTCCCGAAGGGATGGCTATGCCATAGTCGCCGCCTACCGCCCCGAATACTTTCCGTGACTTTTCCCCAAAAACACCGTCCTAAATGTACCGGCGACCTTTCCCGAAGGGATGGCTATGCCATAGTCGCCGATTTTCAAAACCAAACGGCGGGTAAAGCCGGTACGATTATGAAAACATACTACAAAAACAGATTGCCACACATCGCGCCCATTGGCGCTACGTTTTTCGTCACCTTCCGGCTGGCGGATTCCTTGCCCATCGCCATCATTCGTGAATTGCAAGAAGCATACCAGCGGAAGTGCTTGCAATTGCTTCGTGAGCAGCCCAGGCATTACAAGGCATTGATCTGGCAGGAACGCAAGCGCTATTTTGGTCGTTTCGATCATCAATTGGATACGCTGCAGTACGGACATTGCTATTTGCAGCAGCCCGCCATCGCTGAGATCGTCGCGAAACGCATCCGGCAATACGATCAGCGCTACTACGACTTACATGCCTATTGCATCATGCCCAATCACCTACATTTGCTGATAGATACGATGGAACAGTTGAAACTTGAAAATGGGGAATATGCAGAGGAAGTGCCGGATAATTATTCGCAACTTGACCGCATTATGCGGTTGATCAAAGGCGGCTCGGCGAGGCAAGCGAATCTCGCTTTGAACCGCTCGGGTACTTTCTGGATGAAAGATAGCTACGACCACTTCGTGCGCGATGAACGCGAATGGGGCAATATCCTGGCGTATATTTTGAATAACCCCGTCCACGCCGGGCTGACCGATGACTGGACGAAGTGGCCGTTCAGCTTTTGCAAATACGATTAGTACCGGCGACCTTCAGTCGCCGATGTGATGAAAGCATGAAGGCGGGTGAAGCCCGCCGGTACGTTAATTCAGCAGCTCATAAATCCCGGCAATGCCCTGCCCGCCGCCAACGCAGGCAGTGACCATACCGTATTTGTTGCCGCGACGCTTCATCTCATGGAAGAGTTGCGTGGAAAGCTTCGCACCGGTGCAGCCCAGCGGGTGACCGAGCGCGATGGCGCCGCCGTTTACATTTACGATGTCCGGATTCAAATTTGCTTCCTGAATCACTGCCAACGATTGCGCCGCAAATGCTTCGTTCAATTCGATCAGGTCGATGTCACTCAAGCTCAAACCCGCCTGCTTCAGCGCTTTCGGAATCGCCGCCACCGGACCAATGCCCATGTGAATCGGCTCCACGCCCGCGACGGTACAGCCCGCCAGCCGTGCGATGGGCTGCAGGTTCAAGGTCTTGACCATCTCTTCGCTGACGACCAGGGTGAATGCCGCGCCATCGGAGGTTTGGGAGGAGTTACCGGCGGTCACAATGCCCCCTTGCGCGAAAGCGGGGCGTAGTTTTGCCAGCACTTCCATGTTGGTATCCGGGCGGACGCCCTCATCCGTGTCCACCACGTGAGAGGATTCTACTCGTTTGTTGTTTTTGACAAACACCTCCGGGACAGTCACCGGCACGATTTCGTCCTTAAACTTTCCTTCGCCGATCGCCGCCGCCGCCAGGCGATGAGAGCGTACCGAAAATTCATCGGATTGCTCCCGGCTGATGTTGTATTTCTTGGCTACTGCTTCGGCGGTCAGCCCCATGCCGGTGAGATAATCCGGATTGGTACTGGCAACCTGATAGCTGGGCGCGAGTTTGTAGCCCGTCATCGGGATCATGCTCATGTTTTCGGTGCCGCCGGCGATATAGATGTGCCCCATGCCCGCGCGTATCTTCGCCACGGCGATAGAAATGGTTTCCAGACCCGAAGCGCAGTAGCGATTCACGGTCATGCCCGGCGCCTCTTTGCCCAATGCGCGCAGCGATATCTGCCGCCCGATCTGAAAGCCTTGCTCGCCCTCCGGGTTCGCGCAGCCAACGATTACGTCGTCGATCATCATGGGATCGACTTCCGGCACTTGCGCCATCAAATGCTTGACAATATCTACCGCCAGATCATCGGAACGATAGTTTCTGAATCCGCCTCGTTTGGCTTTACCAACTGCGGATCGATATGCTTTTACGATGTATGCTTCCATTTTTTTAGATTTCAGATTAAAAGATGCCCGATGCCAGACGGCACGACAACACTAATCTCATTTTTACGATATTTTTCCTTTAAAACCGTCTATCATTTTTTGAAGTGTAGTCAGTTTTGTCGCCAAAGTATTCATTTCGTCTTTGCTCAGAAAGTTCAATTCGTTTGCCAGGTACAATTGTGTTTCCAATTCAAAAGCAGAACCTTGTGCAATGTCCAGAAAGTGAGCCAACTGTGGATCGGAACCTCGCCCACAACCTTCTGCAATGTTAGATGGTATGGATACAGCAGCTTTACGCATTTGTTGGATTAAACCATACTGTTCATGTTTTGGAAAATTCGAGGTCACTTGATATATTTCTTTTGTAATCCCCATCGAATCTCGCCAAATCTTTAACTCTTTAAAATTGTGTCTTTTCATGGTGTAAACCTGTTTTTTAATACAGCGTCTGGCATCCCCAAATCCGGCATCTGGCATCTCCTAATCCGGCATCAATTCCTCAACGGCTTATTCGTTTGCAACATATGCTGAATTCTTTCCAGCGTCTTCTGTTCGCCGCAAAGGCTCAGGAAAGCTTCGCGCTCCAGATCCAGCAGGTATTGCTCGCTCACTTGCTGTGCGCCGGTGAGGTCGCCACCGCAGAGTACCCAGGCGATCTTGTGTGCGATCTTGATGTCGTGTTCGGAAGCGTAGCCACCGAGTTTCAGTTCATTGGCAGCCGTGTAGAGCGCCGCCAAACCCGTGCGACCGAGTACTGTGACATCCTCGCGCTGCGAAGGCATCACGTAATTTTCTGCGAGTTCGAGGACTTTATCTTTCGCTTCCGCAATGTTGCGATTGCGATTCACAACAACCGCGTCTTTGCGAGGCAACAAATAACTGTAACCAAACGCCTCGTGCGCGGAGGTTCCTACGGATGCCAGCGCAATAGTTTTGAAGTTTTGAATCAGTGTCGGAATTTGCACGTCGCCTTCAAAGAAAGCATCCGAAGTACGCAGTGCGAACTCCTTCGTGCCCGCGCCGCCGGGAATCAGACCCACGCCCACTTCCACCAAACCAATGTACGACTCCGCCGCGCAAACCGCTGCATCGCAGTGCATGGTCAGCTCGCAGCCGCCGCCGAAAACGTAGCCCTGCGTTGCCGCCACCACCGGAATCTTGGAGTAGCGCGCCCGCATGACCGTCTGCTGGAACAGATTCACTGCCATATTCAGTTCGTCGAATTCCTGCTGGTAAGCCATCATCGCAATCATCATCAGGTTCGCGCCAACGGTGAAGTTTGTCGCATCATTGCCAATCACAATGCCTCGCCAGTTGCCTTCCTCCGCCAGCTCGATGCTCTCATTGATACCGCGCAGCACGCCCTCGCCGATGGAATTATACGGGCTGGTAAACTCCAAACAAAGCACCCCGTCGCCAATGTCGTGCAGAATAGTTTCGCTGGTGGTATGTACCGGTTTTTTGTTGCGGTAGTTGTCCAGAATGATAACTTCTTCCGTACCCGGCACCGGCTGGTAGCGCTTGCTTTCAATGTCGTAATACAATTTCCTGCCGCCTTCGCGCTTGTAGAAAGTTTCGTTGCCCGCATCGAGCATTTCTTTCACCCACTGCGCAACGGTTTCGCCCTGCGATTCCGCTTGTTTGATGCCTTCGGCAATGCCGACCGTTTCCCAATATTCGAATGGACCAATGTCCCAGGCGAAGCCACCCTTCAATGCATCGTCGATGCTGTAGAGATTGTCCGAAATTTTCGGGATTCGGTTGGAAACATAAGCAAACAAGCCCGCCAGCGAGCGACGCACCAGTTCGCCGCCCTTGTCATCGGCATGGAATACCGCCTGCACGCGCTTGTGCAGATCGTCAATTTGCTTAGCTGTTTTCAGACTTGGCAGGTCGGGTTTGACCTGCTCTTCGTATTCCAGCGTTTCCAGATTCAATGCCAGAATGACGGATTTACCTTTTTCGTCCTTTTCCTTTGTTTTTTTGTAAAAACCTTGTCCGGATTTATTGCCGAGAAAGTTATTATCGAGCAGAAATTGCAAATATTTCGGAACCTCAAACGTAGAAGCCTGTTCGTCATTCGGCGCATTTTGCTTGATACCCTGAATCACTTTAGCTGCCGTGTCGTGCCCGACGAGATCGCCGAGGCGGAAAGTGCCGGTTTTCGGGCGACCGATCGTTGGTCCGGTCAATTTATCCACCTCTTCAATGCGCAAGTCCAGTTCGGTGGTCAGTTGGTAGATTTTTGCCATTGCATACACGCCCACGCGATTCGCAATGAATGCTGGTGTATCCTTGCAAAGTACGGTTTGCTTACCCAGATAAACATCGCCGTAGTGCATGAAGAAATCAATCACTTCCTGGCTGGTTTCTTTGGTCGGAATGATTTCCAGCAGGCGCAGGTAGCGCGGCGGATTGAAAAAGTGCGTGCCGCAGAAGTGCTGCTTGAAATCGTCGCTTCTGCCTTCCAGCATCATGTGAATGGGAATGCCCGAGGTATTGGAGGTGACCAGCGTGCCTTCGCGGCGGAACTTATCTACTTTTTCAAAAATTTGCTGCTTGATGTCGAGGCGTTCCACCACCACTTCGATCACCCAGTCATAATCTTTTATTTTTGCAAAATCATCCTCGAAATTGCCGGTGGTTATGCGGCTGGCAAATTTTTTGTCGTAAAGCGGAGCGGGCTTCGACTTGATGGCGGTTTGCAGTGCATGGTCGGCAACGCTGTTGCGAACCTTCGGGTTTTTCAGCTCCTCGTCGGATTTGTCGCGCGGCAGAATGTCCAGCATCAGCACTTCCAAGCCAATATTGGCAAAGTGGCAGGCAATAGCCGAACCCATCACGCCCGAACCCAGAACGGCAGCTTTTTTTATTCTTCTACTCATTTAAAGGTGTTGGTTTTGTGATTGGTAAATATGGTAATGTTTGTTAAACAGATTTAGTGTCTGTACAGTTTTTTTGAGTTTAGCGAAAATTCGCTAATTGGACAAAAATATAAAATTGTTGAAGGGTTGAATGGTTTAACTGAGTATTTTTTGCGAAAAGCAAAGAAAAACTTAGAATCAAGTTACAAGCTTATCCGTCAATCAATCAAAAATTGTTAATTTTAGCGCCGTTTGAAATAATTTGTCTTTTCAACTTGGCGTTGAGTAAACATTGTAAAACAAAAACTTAAAACCGCAGCACATGTTCAACTTCATCCTTCTGTTGTTTCAGGCTGAAACCGACATTGAGAGAACCGTAGGTACGCAAAGTCTTATCGATATTATTCTGGAGAGTGGTACCCTGGGTATCATCATCGTATTGCTGGAACTGGTACTCTCGTTCATAGCTATTTATATTTTTATTGAGCGCTATCTGACCATTACCCGCGCTTCCAAGATCGACGATAATTTTATGAATAACATTCGCATGAATGTGCAGTCGGGCAACATTCAAGGGGCGAAGGCATTGTGCCAAACCACCGACTCACCGGTGGCGCGGATGGTCGAAAAAGGCCTGCAGCGCATCGGTAAACCCCTGCGCGATATTGATGCCGCGATCGAAAATGTGGGTAACCTGGAGATATTCAAGCTGGAAAAAAACTTGTCCACGCTGGCAAGTATCGCCGGTGCTGCGCCAATGATTGGCTTCCTGGGTACGGTGACCGGTATGATTCTTTCTTTCTACACCATGGCGACGGAGCAAAACGTGACGCCAAACGTGCTGGCGGGCGGTATTTATCAGGCGCTGATCACGACCGCATTAGGGCTGCTCATCGGTATTCTGGCGTATGTTGGGTATAACCTGCTGGTTGCCAATGTTGAAAAAGTGGTTTTTAAAATGGAGCGCACCACGACCGAGTTTATGGATTTGCTCCAGGAACCGTCGAATTAAGAATTATAAATTGCTAATTGCCAATTGTTTATTTTTGAAAATCAGCAATTAACAATCAAGAATCAACAATTTTACGAATGGGATTAAAAAAGCGAAATAAAACCAGCGCAGAATTCAGCATGGCATCTCTGACGGATGTGATCTTCCTGTTGTTGATCTTCTTTATGCTGAGTTCGCAGTTGGTAGGGGTGACGCCCTTTGATCTGCCGGAGTCAGATTCGCAAACCGTAGCAGCAACCTCCATCACCGTTGCGATCCGTAAAGATGGCACGCACAGTGTGAACGGAGGAGAAATATCCAGAGCAGCCGTGGCACGCATCTTGCAGGAAGAGGTTCGCAAAGTCAAACCGGAAGATCGGGACGAACTGACCATTACCATTGTGGCAGAAGTGGGTACACCTTTTGATTATGTGACGGACATTATGGAAACCTCCGCGCGCCTGCGTGCCCGGGCGATCATTGCGACGCAACCGAGACAGAATTAGAGAATTGCTAATTGCAAATTCTTGATTTTTGATTGGGGTGCGTTACTTGAGTTTGGATTTTTCGTCAAAAAGTTGACAATGAATTTGCAAACCAATTTTTGTTAGTAATGGCGACTTACAAAAGCTTTGAGGAATTAGAGTGTTGGCAATTGTGCCGGGAAGTAAGAGTTTGGGCGATGCTGGTGGCTAAGGATTTTCCGGCAATCGACAGGGATATGATCTCTAATTTCAAACGGGCAGCCCGATCAACGACTCGAAATATTGCGGAGGGTTTTGGCAGACATCACCACAAGGAAAATATTCAATTTTGTAGAATTAGTCGAGGTTCACTTTTTGAAATGATCGATGATTTGTTAATTGCTAAGGAGGAATGTTATCTGAACCAACAAGCTTACGAGATAGGACGAGCAAAAATTGAACGAGCAATTTATTCGTTGAATGGCTACATCAAATATTTAACATCATTGATTTGATAATTGTAAATTGCTGATTATTAGTTGCAATCAAGAATCAAGAATCAAGAATTTTCCATGGCTTTAAAAAAAAGAAATAAAACCAGTGCAGCGTTCAGCATGTCGTCTTTGACGGACATTATCTTTCTGTTGCTGATCTTTTTCATGCTTACGTCGGGTCTGGTAGCGCCGAATGCGCTGAACCTGAAGCTGCCAGGCACTTCGCGGGTTTCCACGCCTTCCTCTTCCCGTATGGATAACGTGGCGATCAGCGCCAGCGGACGGTATTACCTGAACGGGAGCAGCATTTCCCTGGAGGAGTTGGATCAACGCCTGCGGCGCGAAAAAGGCGAGAGTATCACCATTTCCCCGGATCCGAGTGCGCCGGTAGAAGCAGTCGTAGCCGTGATGGATATCGCGATGCGTTACAACATCAATGGCATTTTATCGACGGCGAAGTGAGATGTTAAAAAATTGCTAATCTCTTTCTGTATTGAATTTTAATGGGTTATCTTAACGTTGAAAGAATTGATGTTCGAGGTTTGAGTGTTCGATAGTTGAGCATTATATTTAAATTTTTAAATCATAAAGTTGTGGAAGCAGTAAGCCAACAAGAACAAAAAAATAAACGGTACGGTATGATTACCAGCGTAATCGTACATACCTTGATTCTCATTTTATTCATCCTTCCTTTTCTGACCTATCCCGACCCGCCTCCGGGGCAGGAGGGAATTCTGGTAAATTTGGGTATTCCGGATATTGGTCAGGGGGATGAAAATTCAGGTCCCGCTCAGCCGATAGCCGAAGCCGAAGTGCAGCCGGAGGAAGAATCAGAGCCTACGCCGGTGCGGGAAACGAGAGAAACGCCCCGGGAATCGACACCACAAAAAGATATTGTCAGAACCGAAGATCCGGAAGCAATTGCTTTGCAAAAGCAACGCCAGGAAGAGGCGCGCAAACGCGCGGAAGCCGAGGCGCGGGAGCGTGCCGAAGCCGAAGCTCGTCGTAAGGCTGCCGAGGCCGAAGCGCAAAAGCAAGCCGATGCCGATAAGTTCAAAGACCAGATCGGCGGTTTATTTGGTGATGGCGGCGGCAAGGGCAAGACTGGCACTTCGGGTAGCCAGGGTGATCCCAGTGGCGATCCCAATGCGTCCAAGCTGGAAGGTATCAGTACGGGTGGCTCTGGTGCTGTAGGCGGTGGCTTAGGCGACCGGGGCGTGGCAGGCAAAGGCCCGGGCGTAAAAGATAACAGCCAAAGCGTAGGGGATGCTGTCATTCGCGTCTGCGTGGACAAGGCGGGCAATGTCGTTAGTGCGGAATTTACACAGAAAGGCTCGTCTATCACCGACGGTAACCTCAAAAACAAAGCGATTGCCGATGCCAAGCGCTGGAAGTTTTTACCCGGTGACGTTGACCGACAATGCGGTACGATCACCTATCGCTTCAGAGTGCAATAATCAAAACAACAGCAACATAAAAAACAGGAAAGGGTTGGATTTTTTAATCCGCCCTTTTTTTCTTTGCAAAAAGAAATATGAGCAAAACCACAACGCCATATCAGAAAACACTGGATTACCTGTACAGCCAGTTGCCCATGTTTCAGCGCACCGGGGCAGCTGCATTCAAAAAAGATCTGACCAACATTCGCAAACTCTGTGAAGCACTGGGCAATCCGCAGGAGCAGTTCCGGAGCATTCACATCGCCGGTACGAATGGCAAAGGCTCTGTCGCCTATATGCTCAGCGCGATTTTGCAGGCGCATGGCTATAAGACCGGATTGTATGTCTCGCCTCATTACAAGGATTTTCGCGAAAGAATTCGCATCAACGGTACGTATGTGTCGCGACAATTTATCATTGATTTTACCCAAAAAATAAAACCGCTGGCGGAGGAAATTCAACCTTCTTTTTTTGAAATGACGGTAGCTATGGCCTTTGCCTATTTTGCGGAGCAACAGGTGGATGTCGCGGTAGTAGAGGTGGGAATGGGCGGCCGCCTGGATTCGACCAATATGCTCACGCCTGTTTTAAGCGTGATTACGAATATCGGCTATGATCACATGCAGTTCCTGGGTGATACCCTCCCGCTCATTGCCGGCGAGAAAGCTGGCATCATAAAGCCAGGCGTGCCCGTTGTGATTGGTGAAACGCACCCGGAAACGCAGTCGGTTTTCGAGCAAAAAGCAACGCAGGAAAAAGCACCGATCATTTTCGCGGATCAGCACTTTCGGGCGCAAGTGAAAGCTTCTACTTTGTTGCAAACCACTTTTGATGTTTATCAGAATGAGCAATTGCGCTACGCCGATCTGCAGGTGAATGCTTACGGCGATTATCAAATGAAAAATGTGCAAGCCGTCCTTCAGGCAGCGGAGTTGTTGCGTGCTGCATTTAAACTGGAAGACGAAAAAATTCGCTACGGGTTGGAATATTTGCGAGCGCTCACGCGCTTCGTCGGGCGGTGGCAGTTGCTGGGCGAGCAACCGACGGTGCTGTGCGACAGCGCGCACAACGAGGATGGGCTTCGCTCCGCCATTCAGCAGTTGAAAAAAATTCCGCATCATAACCTTCACATCGTTTTCGGCGTCGTTCAGGATAAAGACGTTTCCAGGATGCTGGCGCTGCTGCCCCGCGAGGCGCGGTATTATTTTGCGAAAGCGGACATTCCCAGGGGCTTGGATGCGAAGCAATTGCAGGAAAAAGCTAAAACTTTTGACCTGGAAGGCAAAACTTATACGTCGGTGAAAAATGCCCTGCGCGCCGCGAAACGACAAGCTACGCCGGACGATCTGATCTTCGTAGGCGGAAGTGTTTTTGTGGTGGCGGAAGTTTTATGAAGCGCTTGTCTCCAGAAGCTCCGTTTCACGGATAAATGCTACTACGGCTGCACTTGCGCCCTGGTTGTCCAGCACGTACTGGTAAGCGGTTTCCGAAGCGCGCTGATGAGCCGATTCCGATTGTAATGCCTGAAAAATTTCACGCAATTCTCCCTGATTTTCAATGGAAAATGCGCCGCCGTGACGTGTGAGATACCGGGCTTCTGCAAATTTTTCGTATTTCGGACCAAAGATAACCGGCAAGCCAAAAGCGATCGGCTCCAGCGTATTGTGAATGCCTGCGCCAAAGCCACCGCCGATGTACGCGATGCGCCCGTAGCGATAGAGCGCCGACAGCATGCCGATGTTGTCGATCAGTAAAATGTCGAAACTTTTCGCATTCTCCACATTAGCTTTGGAATAGCGCATAATTGACCTTTTTGCTTGGTTTTCAATACTTTGCAAATGGGCATCGTCGATCTGGTGCGGCGCGATGATCACCCGCCAGTCGGGCGGAAGCTGCGCATTGATGAAGGGTAGGAGGATGGCTTCGTCGGGCGGCCAGGAGCTACCGACCACCAGGACTTTGTGATTGGCAGCAAATGCCTGAACAACCGGAAATTCCGGTGCGCTTTGCTTGATCTGCAACACCCGGTCGATGCGCGTGTCGCCAGCCACCGAAAAATTTTTGAGTTGTAGTTTTTCCAGGAGTTTGGCGGAAGCTTCATTTTGCAAAAAAATGTGCTGAAATTGCGGAAGTAACTGCCGGAACAATTTGCCGTAAGGCTTGAAGAAAATCTGGTTTTGCCGAAAGATCGCCGAGATCAGCAGCGTCGGAATTTCCCTTTGATGCAATGCGCGGAGATAATGCAACCAGAACTCGTATTTTACAAAAATGCTTAAAGTTGGCTTGAATATTTCTGTGAATGTCAGTGTGTTATGCGGTTTATCTGCGGGAAGGTAACAAACGTAATCCGCCTGCTCATAATTTTTCCGAATCTCATAGCCCGAAGGCGAAAAGAACGTCAGCAGAATTTTTACGTTTGGAAAATCGCGCCGCAATTGCTCGATCACCGGTCGCCCCTGCTCAAATTCCCCGAGGGAGGCACAATGCACCCAAACCGTCGGCGCTTGCTCCGGGTTTATTTTTGCCCAATCCGCTGCGTATCGTTCCCGCCAGTTTTTTCTGCCGGCAAGCCATTGCCAGGCTTTCGCATGGAAGGGGCTGGCGATGCGAATGGCGAAAATGTAGAGGGTGATACCCAGATTGTACAGTAAAATCATGTTTTCTGACGGCGTTAGTAGTAAATTTCGCGGGCGGTTTTTCCAAAATAAACCGGGATTACCCAGCCTACGCGAATGCCCCAAAGCAGATCGAAGCGCTCGGTTGTATCCTGGCTGCGGGTGTCGAAATTAAAATCGCGACGGCTTCGCGTCAATCCCTGGGTAAATTCCAGCCCGAAGTAGAAATTGATGCGCTTATCGAGGCTAAGATATTGATAGCCAATGAATTCATTGAATGCCAAGCCGTTGCTCAGGCGATCATAGCCTTTTTTATAATCTTCGCTCAGTTGGGCAAACTGGCGCACCGGATCATCCTGGATGCGAATTTTATGCTGCAGCAAGCCCACGCCTACCGTAGTCCGGATGCCGGAACGCGGATTTTTTTGCGAAAGTGAAAACAGCTTGCCGATAGTACCCCCCAGGTAGAAGCCGCGCTCGCGTAGGGGAACTTCCGTTGGTGTGCGATCATTACTGATAATCAAACCATTAGGCGTGCGCAATGAAGCCAGTACGTCTTCTTTTACGGTGCTGCCAAACAGGAAATAGCCTTCCAGTCCGAATATCAAATTATTTTTTTCCGTCAGATAGTCGATACTGCCACCGATATTGAGGTTCGGGCCGAAGCGGTCGTACAGGTTGCCGCCCGGCAACTGACCGCCGAAGGTAACACCGGGCAGCACAGCGTGACCTTCGTTGAGCGCAGATTCCTGGGCGGACAGGTTTGATATAAAAATAAAAGCCAACGCGATGAGTATGAATCGCATAATGATTTTTTTTGCAAATGTAAGCAGACTAAGTTAATAAAATGGTGCTCCTTTGCCTGCTTTTGCGTTATATTTGCGACAAATTTATACCCTGTGAAAAGAATATTGATTACCGGCGCTGCCGGATTTTTAGGCTCTCACCTTTGTGATCGGTTCATCAAGGAAGGCTATCACGTCATTGGAATGGACAACCTCCTTACCGGAAACCTGGCGAATATTCAGCATTTGTTTCCGCTCAGGGAGTTTGAGTTTTACTACCATGATGTGACGAAATTCGTGCACGTGCCGGGCAACCTGGACTACATTCTGCACTTTGCATCGCCCGCTAGCCCCATTGATTACCTCAAAATGCCCATTCAAACCCTGAAAGTTGGTGCCCTGGGTACACACAATTTGTTGGGTTTGGCGTTGGCTAAGAATGCGCGCATTCTGGTTGCTTCGACGTCCGAGGTTTATGGCGATCCGCAGATTCATCCGCAATCGGAAGATTACTGGGGCAACGTGAATCCGGTTGGCCCGCGCGGGGTATATGACGAAGCCAAGCGCTTTCTGGAGGCGATCACGATGGCGTACCACAAATTTCATAACGTGGAGACGCGCATCATCCGCATTTTCAACACCTACGGCCCACGTATGCGCGTAGAAGATGGACGGGCGTTGCCGGCGTTTTTCTCGCAGGCGATTCGCGGCGAAGGGCTGACGGTTTTTGGCGATGGTTCGCAAACGCGTTCGTTTTGCTACGTCGATGACCTGGTCGAAGGTATTTACCGGTTGCTGCTAAGCGATCACGCGGAGCCAATGAACATTGGCAATCCCGATGAGATCACAATCAAGCAACTGGCGGAAGAGATTTTAGGTTTGGTGAAAAATCCCAAAGCGGAGATCATTTACAAACCACTGCCGGTGGATGATCCGAAAATTCGCCAGCCGGACATCACGAAAGCACACAATATTCTGGGCTGGGAGGCGAAAGTACCTCGCTCGGAGGGGCTGCTGCGCACGTATGAATATTTTAAATCGGCGGTGAAAACAGATTAAATATATGACTTTTGAACGCAACGTATTAGTCACCGGCGGTGCCGGGTTTATTGGTTCGCACCTGGTGCAGCATTTTGTAAAAAAATACCCGCAGTATCGCATTGTCAATCTGGACAAGCTGACCTACGCCGGTAACCTGGAAAACCTGAGCGCGATCGAAAACGCGGAGAATTACGTCTTTGTAAAAGGCGATATCACCGATCCTGAATTTTTGCAGGAGCTTTTTGATACGTATCAATTCGACAGCATCATCCACCTGGCGGCAGAGTCGCACGTTGATCGCTCGATCAGCAATCCGATGAGCTTTATCGAGACGAATATCGTTGGTACGGTTTGCCTGCTGAACGCGGCGCGCGCGAGTTGGCAGGATAATTTTGAGGGCAAGCTTTTCTACCACGTTTCCACGGATGAAGTGTTTGGTTCGCTGGGCGAAACGGGTTTTTTTACGGAAGAAACCGCCTACGATCCCCGGTCGCCATATTCTGCTTCCAAGGCGAGTTCCGATCATCTGGTGCGGGCGTATCATCACACCTACGGATTGCCGGTCATTGTTTCAAATTGCTCCAACAACTACGGACCTTACCAATTTCCCGAGAAGCTGATCCCGTTGATGATTAACAATATCAAAAATGAAAAGCCGCTGCCTGTTTATGGCGATGGCAAATACACGCGCGACTGGCTCTGGGTAGGCGATCACGTGGATGCGATTGACCTTATTTTTCACAAAGGAAAAGTTGGCGACACCTACAATATCGGCGGTGAAAATGAGCGAAAAAACATCGACCTGGTCCATTCGCTTTGCGATATTGTGGACGAACTGTTGGGACGTGGACAGGGCGCTTCCCGAAAATTGATCACTTTTGTCAAAGATCGCCCCGGGCACGACCGCCGCTACGCGATCGATGCGTCGAAGTTGATGCGGGAATTAGACTGGGCGCCCAAAGTGCAACCCGAAGAAGGGCTGCGGCGCACGGCGCAGTGGTATCTCGACAATGCCGAGTGGCTGGAGCGCGTGACTTCCGGAGCGTATCAAAAATACTACGAACAACAATACAACCATTAGGCTATGATTGCAAAACCACCAGTCGGCGAATTTGCCCCGTTTTATCAGAGCTACATCGACAAAGTACCGGAGGGCGATATTCTGCAAACCCTGGAAAATTCGCGTGCGCAAACGATTGAATTGCTGCAAACCTTGCCGACGGAAAAATGGCTCTACCGCTACGAGCCGGGCAAGTGGAGCATCAAGGAAATGATCGTGCATCTGGCGGATGCGGAGCGCGTTTTCGCTTACCGGGCCATGTGCATCGCCCGGAATGAGCAGAATCCGCTGCCGGGGTTCGATCACAATGCCTATGTGCCGGAATCGCGAGCAGACAAGCGTTCGATTGCCTCCATCATCGGCGAATATAATGCGGTTCGCGAAGCGAGTTTGCAGCTTTACGCAAATTTTGAAGAGGACGTATGGATGCGCGTCGGCAATGCGAATGGCGCGCCGGTTTCGGTGCGGGCGTTGGCGTTCATCACTGCCGGGCATGAAATGCACCACCTGAGCATCATCCGGGAGCGCTACCTGTAATTTAAAAATCCAAACCGATGCAACAATATTTCATCCGTTATTTTCAGGAGCACCTGGCGCAATTGAAAAAAGAGGTCGAAGCTTACGAACGCGAGTCAGACCTTTGGATCGTGGCGCCGGGCATCAGCAATTCTGCGGGCAATTTGTGCTATCACCTTACCGGCAATTTGAATCACTACATCGGCGCGGCGCTCGGTAACACAGGCTACGTGCGGAATCGTCCGCTGGAGTTTTCGATCAGGGATGTGCCGCGCGCGGAGTTGGTAGAGACCATTGATGAAACCAGCGCCATGATCGAAACGGTGTTGAGCAAAGTCGAAAATCTCGAAGCGGATTATCCGGCGGAATTTTTCTCGCCACAGCACACCGTTGCGCATTACCTGTTCCGGTTTATTACCCATTTTAATTATCACCTGGGGCAGATCAATTACCATCGCCGTTTATTGACAGCAGAATAGGACAGAATGTGTTTAAAAGAGCATCATTAGCGGTAATTGAACCAATAGCATGCCGTCAATCAAGCCAGTGAAATAATAATCGCTTTTTTCTTCTTTTGCAAAATAAATCAGACCGGCGGTCAGCAACCCCGAGCTGCACAAGCCCAGCCAATTAGCAAAGGTATAGGCGTCCAATTCCACATTTAGCCAGCCGAAACCCAGCATGAGCGCCAGCGCTGTGTAAGCCATGTTTTTTGCGGCATTCACGCCAAATTTTCCGGGCAAAGTTATTACGCCGTCGGCTTTATCGATAAACAAATCGCGAATATCAAACGGCAAGGCAATGGCAAAAATAAAGCAGCAGCGTTCCAAAAAAATGACCGCCACCGGCACATTCGGAAAGAGATGAAATTCCATAGCAGGCAATATGACCGTAACCATTCCCCAACTCAACGCGATCAGGAAAATTTTTACATAGCTGAAATCCCGCAGGCGTTTCTGCTTTGGAAACAAAGGAATCGCATAACCGGCAGCTGCCATCGCTGGAAAAACCATTGCAAGTTTGAGTTCAAAGCTGAATTGTAAAAAAAGCCATCCGCAGACAATTGCCGAAACGATTGAACTGCCGATCAGCCAGGGTTTGAATCTTGCAATAATGGCAAAGCGAGCTTGTTGCTGTTTTACTTTTTTCAAGCCAACCAGCCGGTGTACGCCATAAAGCAACAGCGTGGAAAAAAAAGCAAAAATCGCGAAATCAGAAAAAATGAGTTTGCCGGTAATCAGGTAGCGCGTTTGCAGGCACAGTGCCACCGCGCCCGCAGCAATCCACAAATTACTGTAAATAAAGAAATTGAATGCTGGTTTTAAATACGTCAAAAGCGATCAGAAATATTTGAAATTATGCCCGTCCTCGATTTTTTGTAGTGTTTCGTAAATAAGCCGAACAACGTTGTTTACATCCTCTTTGTGCGCCATTTCCACGGTAGTGTGCATGTAGCGCAATGGCAGCGAGATCAGAGCCGAGGGTACGCCGCCGTTGGAATACGCAAACGCGTCGGTATCCGTGCCGGTGCGCCGGGAGGAAGCTTCGCGCTGGATCGGGATTTTCTTCTCTTCCGCCGTTTCGATAATGAGCGACAGCAGTTTATTGTGCACCGCCGGCGCGTAGGTTACGGAAGGTCCTTCGCCGGATTTTACGTCGCCCAGTTTTTGGGCGCTCAGGAGTGGCGTATTGGTGTCGTGCGTTACATCGGTGACGATCGCAACGTTTGGTTTGATCGTCTGCGCCACCATTTCCGCGCCGTGCAGCCCAACTTCTTCCTGTACGGAATTCACAACGTATAAGGAGTAAGGCAGGTCAATTTTATGCTTATGGAGCAAGCGAGCGACCTCCGCCACGCAGAACCCACCCATGCGATTATCCAGCGCGCGACCGACGTAATATTTGTCATTCAACACGATCATCTCATCTTCGTAAGTGATTACACAACCCACGTGAATGCCCATTTCCAGCACTTCATCCTTGCTGGAAGCGCCAACATCGATGAAGATATTCTCGATTTTGGGCGTGAGGCTGGCATCATCACCGCGGCGGGTGTGAATGGCGGGCCAGCCAAAAATACCTTTGACGATGCCGTTTTTGGTGTGAATGTTCACGCGTTTGGAGGGCGCGATCAAATGATCGGAACCACCGTTTCGGATGACGTTGATATATCCTTTATCTGAAATGTAATGAACAAACCACGAGATTTCATCGGCGTGCCCTTCGATTACGACTTTGAAAGGCTTATCCGGATTGATGATCCCGTAGGCAGTGCCGTAATTATCTATTTTCCAGTCGTGAATGTAAGGCTTGATGTATTCCAGCCATATTTTTTGACCGGCGGATTCAAAGCCAGTGGGGGAGGCGTTATTGAGGTATTTTCTGAGAAACTCTTCAGACTTCGGTGTTACAACTGACATTTTCAGTATTTCGGTTTTCAAATAAGATAATGCAGATATACATTGATAGCCAAAGACTAAGTTAATGCAATCCAGTAATTATTTTGACCGGCAAAGATAAGAATATTTGCAAGTCGGAGGTAATGTTCGCCCACGCCTTTATTACACGTTTTGCTCAAATTTTACATTTGCCCGGCCGATGCCCGCTGAAATGGTAATCTTAGAGACGTTCAGACGACTCGGGGCACTAATTTTTCAACTGATCGCTCCAGGTTTTCGGGTCTTTGCTCCAGGCTTGCAAAGTTGCCAAATTTGCCGGTTTAATGTATTTTGCGTTGATGGCTTCCTCCAGCAAAGTCGGATAATTGGTCAGCGTTGCCAGCGGGCAATTTGCATGGGCGAAAGCTGCGCTCGCTTGCTCGAAACCGTAAGTGAAAATGGCGATGGTGCCCACCACCTCCGCACCGGTTTCCCGTAGCGCTTCCACCGCCGCCAGGCTGCTGCCACCGGTAGAGATCAGGTCTTCCACCACCAGAATGCGTTCGTTGCCCCGCACTTCACCCTCGATCAGGTTTTGCCGACCGTGCGATTTGGCAGCAGCGCGTACGTACGCAAAAGGCTGATCCAACTCGTGCGCGAGCAGAGCGCCGTGCGCGATGCCTGCCGTAGCGACGCCGGCGATCATGTCGAATGCCGGAAAATTTTTAGATTTTTCTGCAAAAAAACCGATAACCTGCTTGCGCACCGCCGGATGCGAAAGCACAATGCGATTGTCGCAATAAATCGGCGACTTCAGCCCCGAAGCCCAGGTGAATGGTTTTTGCGGACTCAGTTTTATTGCATTAATTTGCAGCAAGAGTTGCGCAACTTTATGTTCGATTTTCATGGCGCGAATTAGTTTTTATATAAACTTGCGAATGGCAAATCGCGAATTGCGAAAAGCACTGTAAAAAGGATTGCAAATGTACAAAATCTACATCAACGACACACCGCTTATGCTTGCCGGAGTCGATGAAATTGCCGATAAAAAGACGCAGCGCGAACGCGAACTGGTGGCGCGTTACGTCGGCAAGCCGAAATTTCTGTTCAACTACATCGACATGCTCGAAAAGGGCAAACGCTTTGACGCGGTGACGTTGTACTACGACGATGTCGAACAGTTGTTTTCAGATTTTGCTTCACATTACGAGATTATCGAAGCCGCCGGGGGCCTGGTTTTCAACGCCGATCAGGAAATACTCCTCATTTTCCGGCGCGGTACCTGGGATTTGCCGAAAGGCAAAATCGACCCTGGCGAAACCAAAGAAGCCGCCGCCCTACGCGAAGTGCAGGAGGAAACCGGACTGCAACTTCTCACGCTCGGCGACCTGCGCCACACCATGTACCACACCTACCGCGAGGGCAGGCAGCGCATCCTCAAGCGCACGTATTGGTTCGAGATGCAAACAACCGATGCCGACCTGACGCCCCAGGCAGAGGAACAAATCGAAAAAGCGGAGTGGTGGCAGGTAGAAAAATTTTTAGCAACCGATTTGCCAGTATATGCAAGTATCCGAACTTTGTTGGTGCAAATTTCGTGACAAAAATTTTAGCTTCTGCAAAATAAACCAAAAAAGTGTGCGTTTTGCATGGTGTACAAAACCGATAAATCACCCTTTCTGAACACTTGCACCCAAAAATAGCACCATTCCCTAATTGACTGGAAGAGATGATTATCAAGGTTATTCATATTATAAAAAAACAGCTATTTTAGCGCATCCTAATAACATATCCAAAAATAACGGACGACATGCAACTCAAAAACTTTACCCTGGTCGCACTGCTTTTCGCGGGCTTTTGCCTGAGTGCCAACGCACAAACCGCCGCGCTCGACCCGGAGACCAACTTCAACACCACCATCAAAGCATCCAGCCAGCCTTTCTCTACGTCAACCGACTGGACGCTCTTCGCAGATGAAGAAAACAAACTGTATTACATTGATTTTGAAACGCTTACCTTCAATGTGAGCGACGTAGTTGTCAAAAATGACGCCGGCGAAGTGTTGCTGCGCGATAAGGTCTTTGATCTTCCGGTGGACACCATCTACGAACTGGATTTCAGCCATTACAAATCCGGCAAATACGAGATCGAATTGCGCACCTTCACGGAGGTCGTTCGCAAGACGGTGCATTTGAAGTAGCTCTGACGGGTAGCGAAGAAAATTCAGGGAGACAGGTCGTCCTGCGGTAAGAACCGTAGGACGCCTTGCGTTTCTGGCACCACCGGTGTTTTTGTACAAAGTATAAAATCGCTATACCGGCGACGTTGTCATCCTGGTCATCCTCAACGACTACGATTGTTGCAACCTCCTCCCCATCTGCCACCTTCCTGACCGAACATTTGATGTAGCGCGCCTCTGCCGTTGCTGTCGTT
>CAZFBU010000083.1:0-19214 GCA_964517175.1 uncultured Saprospiraceae bacterium | reverse complement strand
GCGCGATTTCCGATCCAGACCTACAGTACGGGATTTCGCTGCGCTCAACTTCTCATCCCGACTTTTGGTGCGGGATTTTACTTCGCTCAACTTCCGAATTGGTATAAGTAGAATTTTGGAGTGCTGGATAATAATTTGGCGTAAATTTCCAATCATCCAGCACTCCAACAAGCCATTACTCCACAATCATTTGTCTTGCCTTCGCAATGGCATTATCCAAACCGCTAAGATCGCTGCCGCCTGCCGTTGCGAAGAAGGGCTGACCGCCACCGCCGCCCTTAATTTCTTTGGCAAGCTCGCGGATGATCGTGCCGGCGTTCAAATCCTTACTCTCGGTCAGTTCCTTGCTGATGGCGACCATGAGCTGAGGCTTGTCGTTTACCTCTGCGCCAATGATGACAACCGCTTTGCCGACTTCTTTCTCGAGTTGGTAAACGAGATTCTTGATTGCGTTGCTGTCGCCGAGGGAAATCTTCGCCGCCAGGAAATTGAAGCCATTGACCGACTCAAACTGCGCCTTCAGCTCTGCCTTCAGGGTATTGGCTTGCGCCTGCATCAGTTTTTCGATCTCTTTTTTGAGCGACTTGTTTTCTTCGATCAGCGAAGCCACATTTTTTGCCGGATTCTGCGGACTTTTCAGTAATTCGCGGATTTCATCCAACTCTCGCAACTCGGATTTGATGTACGCCTCCGCCGCCTCCGCCGTAATCGCTTCGATGCGTCGAATACCCGCCGCTACTGCGCCTTCGGAAGTGATTTTAAACAAGCCGATCTTGCCGGTGGCGGGCACGTGCGTACCGCCGCAAAGCTCGCGTGAGAAATTTGCGTCGAAAGTAATCATGCGCACGAGGTTGCCATATTTTTCACCGAAGAGCATCATCGCGCCTTTTTCCTTCGCCACGTCAATCGGGACGTCGCGGGCTTCTTCCAGTTCGATATTGGCGCGAACTTTCTCATTTACAATATCTTCGATCTGCTGCAATTCTTCATCGCTCACCTTCTGAAAGTGCGAAAAGTCAAAGCGCAGGCGATTGTCATCTACATCCTGACCTTTCTGCAAGGCGTGCTTGCCCAGCACCTGATGCAGGGCAGCGTGCATGAGGTGCGTTGCCGTGTGGTTGTTCTCGATGCGATGGCGTCGCCCGGCATCCACCACCGCGCGAACGGGGGCTTCGATATCTTTCGGCAGCTTATTTACAATGTGAATGATCAGGTCGTTTTCCTTCTGCGTATCCATGACTTTGATCTGCTCATCGCCAACATACAACGAGCCGGAATCCCCCGTTTGACCGCCGCTTTCGCCATAGAATGGCGTGCGGTTCAACACCAACTGGAATTGATCTTTCTTTTTGACCTTTACCGTGCGATATTTTAAAATGTATGCTTCGATCACTTCCAACGTATCGTAACCCACAAATTCTACTTCCTCGCCGCTGCGCACATTTTCCCAGTCGCCAACTTCTTTCACGGCATCCGCGCGGGAGCGATCCTTTTGCGCTTGCAGGGCTTTCGCAAAACCAGCCTCATCCACGCGCAAGTCTTTTTCCTTTGCCAGCAGCATGGTCAGGTCGAACGGGAAACCGTAGGTATCATACAATTCAAATGCGTCTTCGCCTTTGATCGTGCCATTTTGCGGCTCGATGGTATCGAAGCGGCGCAGTCCATTTTCCAGCGTGTGCAGAAACGCAACTTCCTCACCTTCAATGATTTTCATCAGTTGGTCGCGCTGTGCTTCCAGTTCCGGGAAAGCACCGTCAAAAATTTTGAGCAGCAATGGAATGATCGTATGCAAAAACGGCTCGTGAATATCGAGAAAAGAATAGTAGTAGCGTACCGCCCGGCGCAAAATGCGGCGCACCACGTAGCCCGCGCCCGTGCTGCTTGGCAGCTGCCCGTCGGCAATGGTGAATGCCACCGCCCGGATGTGATCGGCGACTACGCGCATCGCCACGTCGCTCTTGGCACCTGGCGCATAGCTGAAGGTGTATTTTTTGCCGCTTGCCTCTTCGATGTAGCGAATGATCGGCATGAAAACATCGGTATCGTAAGTTGCCGTTGTGCCCTGCAGCACCATGCACAAGCGCTCGAAGCCCATGCCAGTGTCCACGTGCTTGGCGGGCAATTGCCGGAGCTTGCCGTCGGCTTTGCGGTCGAATTGGATAAAGACGTTATTCCAGATTTCGATGACCTGCGGGTGGTCTTTATTGACCAAATCATAGCCGGGAATTTCGGCACGTTCCGCTTCGCTGCGGATGTCCACGTGGATTTCCGAGCAGGGACCGCAGGGACCGGTGTCGCCCATTTCCCAGAAGTTGTCCTTTTTGCTGCCGTACAAAATGCGCTCTTTCGGCAGGTACTTTGACCAGATGTTCAGCGCTTCGTCGTCGCGTTCCAGGTTTTCGCTTTCATCACCGCCAAAAACGGTGGCGTACAGGCGATCTTCATCGATGCCGAGGACCTCGGTGAGTAGCTCCCACGACCAGGCAATAGCTTCCTCCTTGAAGTAATCGCCGATGGACCAGTTGCCCAGCATTTCAAACATCGTGTGGTGCGTGCCATCATAGCCCACATCTTCCAGGTCGTTGTGCTTTCCCGACACGCGCATGCACTTTTGCGTGTCCGCAATGCGCGGATTTTCCGGGGTTTTGTTGCCCAAAAAGAAATCCTTGAACTGATTCATACCGGCATTGGTAAACATCAGCGTCGGGTCATTTTTGTTGACGATGGGCGCCGAAGGCACAATATCGTGCCCTTTCGACTTGAAAAAATCGAGAAAAGCCTGTCGTATTTCGCGGGAAGTCATCATTTTTTATGTTCGTTCTGTCGTGTTTTCCAAATAAGCTGCAAAATTAGCGGTATTGACGTAATTTAAGTTCGGAAAGGGTAAAAAAATATCAGGAAGCGTCCTTTTTGTATTGCAAAAGGTGAAAATTGAACAACCTTCCTCGTTGTTGCGGTGAAGTTACGGATATTTTGAACAAAGTGACAACTGTCAAAGGGGTTCCTTGCGGCAAGTTTATCATGCTATTCTTTTGGCGAATATCATCGGAGTAATTTTGTTATCTATCTCAACAGGATTGCCGGTTTTAAACTTTCCGAATCCAGGATTTTCCCTATTTTCACGCAAAAAATTGGCAAGATGCGAAAATTCAGCGCTGATCTCCTATTTTCGATAGCCGGCGACCCGATCCGGGAGGGTGTCGTGATTACGGATGACGAAGGTAAAATTTTGCAACTGGACACGCGCGAGCAGCACGATCCGTCAAGCATTGACATCCGCCGGGGCGCGATTGTGCCGGGCTTCGTCAATACCCATTGCCACCTGGAGCTCTCGCACATGAAGGGCGTAGCGGATACGGGCACGGGGCTGCTGCCTTTTTTGCAAACGGTGGTGAATTTTCGCGACGTTTCTATGGATCAGATACTGGATGCCATTGCCAAAGCCGATCAGGAAATGTACGATGGCGGCATCGTGGCAGTGGGCGATATTTCCAATAAACTGGACACGGCGACGCAAAAAGATAAAAGTAAACTTCGTTATTACACCTTCGTGGAGATGTTCGACTTCATGCAGGATCACATGACCGGGCAGTTTTTTAATGGCTACAAAGAGGTTTATGACGGACAAAGCACCGCACACGGCAATCGCAAAAGCTGCGTGCCGCACGCGCCTTACACGGTGACCAAAGGCTTGTTCGAGCGGGTCTGTGCTGTCAATGCGGACGATGCGACGGTGAGCATTCACAATCAGGAGACGGCGCACGAAGATGCTTTTTTTGTGAATAAAACGGGCGATTTTCTGGAATTTTACAAAGCGTTCAACTTTCCGATCGATCATTTCCAGCCGACTGGCAGGCATTCGATCTACTACGCGCTGGAGCATTTGAATCCGAAGAACCGCAATCTGTTCGTACACAACACAATGACGACGCCGGAAGATATTCAGGCGGCGCAAGCCTGGGGCGAGCGAGTATATTGGGCAACTTGCGCCAATGCCAACCTCTACATCGAGAATCGCCTGCCGCATTACCAGCATTTTATAGATAATAACGCCAAAATAACCATCGGTACCGATAGCCTGACGTCCAACTGGCAACTCTCCGTGCTGGAGGAAATGAAAACCATCGCGCGCTACCAGTCCTACGTGCCATTCGAGATGCTCATCCGCTGGGCAACGCTCAACGGTGCGGAAGCGCTGGGTTTCGAGGCGGATTTAGGCAGCATTGAAGTGGGCAAAACGCCAGGCTTGAACCTGCTGAATCTCGATGCCGACCTGAAACTCAGCGCCGATACGCAAGTGACGAAGTTGATCTGATCCGTTGCTTATTGCTTCAATATTTTACCCGTCCAATTGCCTTCGGCGGAAGTGATTTGTAAGAGGTAAATACCATCGCTCCAGCCATGCAGGTCGATACTCGGCGTAGCCGTATTGGCAATTTCCTGGTATAATAGCTTTCCATTCAGGTCAAAAATGCGCAGCAAGGCTCGTTCCGGCACTTCCTGAATGCGGAGTAAGCCGCTCGTGGGGTTCGGAAAAACCGTAACCGGCAGGGTGGGCAGTGCGTGCCGAATGCTGGTGGAAATACTTTTAAACTGGTCGAAGAAAAAAACCGTATTCAAAATTGCCGGCAGCACACATTCGCCGTGATCAGCCGTCGTCAGCACATCAAAAGCTTCGACACTGGGCGCGCCGAGTTCGTTCATGACCGAATCCGCGACAATGCTATTTCGGAAAGGCACCTGATCGTCTGCCTGGCAATACAGAATGCGCGTTGGCGCTTGCGGCGCCCATTCATACACATCATTGTCGCGCAGAGCTTGATTATAAGGATGGAACGGATCATTTGCAATGGCATTGAGAATACTATCCTGGAAAACATTTTTGGTAATCGAAGCGCCGACACTTTGGGTAAGTTGGTCGATGATGATTTCGTTGAGTGTACTCAGGGTGATGGCATTATTGAAATACAATTGTACCGCATTGGCGTAAGCCGGTTTGAAAAACTCCGTTAACTCATCGAAAAGCCCATAAACCCGGTCGTAAGACAAAACAGTAAAAACCGCGTAAGCAGGGAAGAAATATTCCTCCTCGCTGAGGATAAAATTTCGAAATACGCCGGAAATATCGTACGGTCCAGACATGTGCGAAGCCGCCGTCACTGTGAATTGATTGCTAAGATTCAACTCGATTTCCCGATGCAACGCCATGGAAGCATGCCCGCCTTGCGAATAGCCCGTAATGAAAAGTTGATCGTTCAATGCAACATTGTTTTGGGCTGCGAATTCACGGATAGCGAGCAACATATCGACCGAAGCCGAAGCTTCCGAATCCGCATGGACGTAGGGATGGAAGCCGCGCGATGTGCCCAGCCCAAGAAAATCGGGCATAACCGTCACGTAGCCGAGCGCCCCGAAGGTAAGCCCAAGTTCATAGCCACCGCGCAGATTAGAAGGTACGTCGCTTTTGGAATTGACAGTGCCGTGTTGTGCGCATAACAACGGGAGTTGGTCGTTCGGGCGATCAGGAAGGATGAGCAATCCCGAAGCCGTATCCAGCCTCCCTTCCACATCGAGGGTGGTGTATAAAATGCGGTGCAGGGTGAGACTATTTTCGATTAAGCCGCCGAGGGGTCCGAATAGTTCGGCCAGTTCTTCCCGCGAAACCTGCCCCACTTCTTCACTGCTCACCAATGTTTGCGCGGATCCTGCGGTGCAAAAGATAATAGCGATCGCCAGTGCAAAGATACGTTTGAAATTACTCATACCTGGGTGTCCAAATTTTAAGAATTTGCAATAAAACTAAGATTTACAAGCCATCCCGTTCGATTTCGAGAATTGCTTCCACGTGAGCATCCGCAATTTGCTGGCGCACTTCATCTTTCATCAACTCAAGCGCTTCGAAGCGGTTGTTGTAAAAACCATTTTCCGTCAAGATAGCCGGCATATTGGTCTTGCGCAAGACAAAGAGATTGGTTTGCTCGGTCGTTTTGAGGTGACGATTGACAAATCCGGTTTTTGCAATCAGATGCCGCTGGAAAATAGCCGCCATTTTAGTGCCCTTTCGGCTATTGGCGTGATGCCAGGTTTCGATGCCGCGCGCGCTGTCGGCACCCCAACTGTTCATATTCGCTGCCCGCGAAGCATTGGCATGAATGGAAACAAAGAGCTTCGGTAAATCGGATTCCTTGTTGTTCGCCCGATCAACGCGCCCCTGCAAAAAATCGCCAATTTCCACTTCCGGCACCACATTGAAATAAGCCACACCTTCCGCTTCCAGGCGTTCGATGATGCGAGCCACCATGTCGCGATTAAAACGATACTCGAGTAGTCGGAGCTTTTCGCCATCAAACTCAAATTCCGGCGAGCGTTTGCCGGGCGTTTGGCTGCCGTGCCCGTTGTCGAGGCACCAGAGGTAGCGCTGTTTGCGCCCCGATTCTTCCGGCGGAGTGGGCGCGTCGGGTTGCACAGGCGTTACTTCATCGAGAAATTCTTCTTCCCCTTCATTCACTGGTTTGAGGTCAATTGGTTTTTCCTCATCCGTCACGATAATCAGGGTATCTTTGGGGAGTTCTGCGGCGTCCTGGGGTGGTTTGTCGTCCGTTGTGCCTGGTTTCGGGCGGGCCGGAGGTGTGCTTTTGTCGTCACTCTTACCACCGAAAAGCGCCGAGAACATGGATTTTATAGCGTTAAATATTTTGCTGAACATGGAAGTTAGGTTTTTTGCTGATTTTTAATTTGAATGACTCAAATTTAACAGAAAAAATTTCATTTTGTAAGAAAATCGCGAACGTAGTTGCTTTTGAACCAAACAAATAAAGGCTATTCGTTGAAAATTGCGAACAGCCCTTACCTCACCAGACCAGACATGCGGTCGGATTTTTATTTCTTCGTTGCCGATGTAAAAATACGCTTCCAGTTGATGCCCTTGCTCAGTTGCCCTTCCTTGAGCGAGAACCAGATGAACAGCGGCTTGCCCACGATGTGGTCTTCGGGTACAAAGCCCCAGACGCGGGAGTCTTCCGAGTTGTGGCGGTTGTCGCCCATTGCCCAGTAGTAGTCCATCTTGAAAGTATATTCGGTTGCTTCTTCGCCGTTGATGTAAATTTTGCCGCCGCGCATGGCAAAGTCGTTGTCTTCATAAACATCGATGATGCGCTGATAGAGTGCGATATTCGATTCGTTGACTGGTACGGTCACGCCTTTTTTGGGCACCCAGACCGGCCCGAAGTCGTCCACCGTCCAGCCGGAGTTGATCTTAGGATCACCGGGAAAGAGTTTGCTGGAACCGGAGTCCATGATCTGGGTATCGATATAATCAATCGTAATGCCCGAATCCATGGCTCGAATTTTTTCCTTCTGCTCCTCGGTCAGTATCAGCAGCATTTGGTTGGCGGATTCCTGCATCCGGTCTTCGGTAGAAATGCCCCAGTCTGCGAAGTTGCGGGTGTTGATCTGCCCGTTTGGCGTAGTGACAATGTGCATATACTGCAGCTTCGAGGGATTTTGCGCGGGTTGCCCGTTGATGTACAACTGGCGGTCGCGTATTTCGACACTATCGCCGGCAATGGCTACCGCCCGCTTGATGTAGTGGTCTTTTTTATCCATCGGTCGCGTGACCAGTTTTGCGCGTCCGTTTTTGATCTGCTGAGCGCGCATTGGCGATATGGTTCCGCGCCGGTAGTCATGGATGCTCCAGGTTCGTTCCGGGAAAATATATACGCTGTCGCCTTCCGGGTAGTTGAAAACAATCATATCGTTGCGGTCAATTGTCTCAATGGCAGGCATTCGATAATAAGGCAATTTCGGATTCTCGAGGTAAGATTCGCCGCCAAAAACGGGCACGCGATTGTGCAGGAGCGGTATCATCGCTACCGTTTGTGGCGTGCGAATACCGTAATGCGCTTTGCTCACAAAGAGGAAATCGCCCACCAGCAGGGAGTCCTCCATGGAGGAGGTCGGAATGACGTACGCCTCGATCAGGAACATGCGGATGAATGCTGCCGCAAATACAGCGAAAATAATGGCTTCGGTCCATTCGCGCACGGCTCCTTTTTTGTAGGGATTGCTCGCCTGGAGCTTGCTCAACTGCCGGCGATTGTTGGCTTCCTTTGCTTCTTCGAGTTGCTGGTGGAATTCGCGTTCTTTTACGACCGTGGGTCCGTCGTATGTTTCCTTATTCTGAAATGCCAGGTAGAAAAAGAAGAATGGAGCGCCGATCACCGCCAGCACGCTTTCCCAAAAAGTATAATGCCGGAAAGATCGCACCATATCGATGCACATACCGGCGTAGATGAAAAAATTGACGATCGGAAACAACAACCACGCGGCATAAGCTGGTTTGCGTCCGATAATTTTTGCCCAAACGACAAAATTCAAGCCCGGAACCAAGCCCTTCCACCCGGCTTCATCCGCTTTCGGAAACAGAAAAAACAAACTGATGCTCAGTAAAATGTAGCCAATTATGAAAAAAATGAGTACGCTCATCGTGTGTATTTTATAACCAAGAAATAACCGCTAACGCAAACATTAGCGACACTGGCTGCAAATATAAACGAAAAACCCGGTTGGAGTGAGGCAGAACCGGAGGAAGATTGGATGAGTGGTCTGCTTTTCTCGACCAATGGTTTTTCATGCGTTCGTTTGTGGGGGTGATAGTGCTTATTCTTCCAACACGTATCCCGTCACCCAGAGCCGTTCGGCCCGGCGCTGCCCAGTGAAAAATACCCGCGCATATTTGCGGAAGTACCCGGTTTGTTTGGCATCAAATTCCAGCACAATGGTACCGACCGAATCCACCGGAACGGCCGCGGCATTCCAGGTGGTACCGGTACAGCCACAGGAGGTGCGCACATTGTCGATCGTAAGCGCTTCGCCGCTGATATTTTTGAATGAAAAAGTGTGCTGCACCGGCTCGTTGTGCGGAATGTCGCCAAATTCGTACTCCGTTTCATCCAGCCAGGCAACCAGCGGTTCGGCAGTTGGCTGTAATAGCCAGGAGAGCAGCGCAAGGGATATGGTAAGCAACATGGGAAAAGATTTAAGTAATAAGAATCAGCCACGATCTACATTGCTTTCCAGCACTTGCCAGGTGTGGTCGGCTTGCAGCTTTACCGAGGCAACGAATTCATACGGCATGGAACGGCCCCATTCTTCCGGCGCTACCATAGAAAGAACGTGCGTGCCGTCTTTCTTTTCGTACAAATGATAAATTTGCCCAATCAGCGGTTTGAAACTGGCGTCCGCCTGATAAATCATCTCGGAAATTTTCACCCGATCCTGAATGGCTTTTGCCTGCTGCGCCAGGAGTTCGATCTGTTTTTTTATCTGCCCGAGCTGCGCGTCGGTCTGTTCGTACATTGCCCGTACAGCTACGCCCTTCACCCTGCCTTTATCAATGGGCTTGATGGGTACGCCCCCAACCGTGTGGGCATAGGGCAACAGATGTGGATTTTCCGCTATTTTGTCCGGGTCAATCGGATTGATAATCTCGTCTTTGTTTTTCTCGCTCATAGTCTTCAAAATTTCCCTGTAGCTTCTTCAAACGTAACTACTGAAGCGGTATTTTGTTGTACCGAAACCAAATGAAAACGCCGGAGCCATTTCAAGAACGACCCCGACGCCTGTGTTTATTTTTGGGAAATTGCTTATTTCAACTCAAAGACGGTAGAACCCGCCAAATAACCTTTGTTATAAACTTCCACTTTGTAAGCGCCTTCCGTGAAAGCGTTGCTGGGCTTCCAGGTGGAGCAAAGCTGCTGGGCTTTCTGGTTGTAATTAAACTCCTTTGCCATCGTGTAAGGAATTTCATCGCCGTTGGTCATGCTCTTGAGGTAGCCGGAGCCGAGGTCTGCCATTTGCAGCGTTGTGCCCTGCGGATCAACGATGCGAATGTGATAAACCTCCGTGCCGGGTTCCGCTACTTCGTTCGTCGTGGTGTTAAAGCAAATCTGCACCTGATCGATATTGCTCGCGCGGCGGTTTTTGCTGAGTTTTCCGTTGTTGCGCGTTTTGTACCCTTCTGCTTCCAAATCCGTTACTTTGATCATGGAGGCGAAAGTTACCTTTTTCGACAGTCTTGCTTTGGTTTCTTCCAGCGATTCTTTCTCGCTGACCAACGCAGCACGTACCGATTCCGACTGCTGGTAAGCGTAGCGCGAAGAATCCAGGTTTGTCTTCAACTCCGTATTGACATCCGAAAGCTGGGTGTTTTCTGCCAGCAACTCTTCGTTTTGCTCGCGCAGTTGGTTGATTTCCGCCACATACTGCTCTACCTGTGCTCTCAGGTTTTTCAGCTCCTGTCTGGCAGAGGAGAGGTTTCGGCTGTCGCGCAGCAAATCATTGATGCGATTTTTCTGAGCCGTCAGTTCTTCTTTTTGCTGCTCAATGATGGCGTTCAGTTCGTCATTGCTCGTGCGCATCTCTTCCAGTTCGGAAAGTGCGGAGTAGTACTGTTCTTCCAGTTCTTTTTTCAACTGTTCCGTTTCGCTCAAAGACGAAGCCAGTTCTGTTTTGGCTTTGCTCTGCGTGATGGTCGTTACCAAAAGTGCAATAGCTGCGATCGCCAGAATGGCAATGGCTACGATGAACCCGGTTTTGTTGCCGCCACCCGAACTCTGATTGGTGGAAGGCGTTTGTTGTGGTTGATTTGGGTTCGAACCTGGGTTCGAATAAGGATTGTTGGTTGACATGATGTTGAAAATTTTGTTTTAAAATTACCTATCTAATAAAGCGTTTTACCTATTGTCATGTTAAACGGCAGGGGTATTCCAAAAATTGTATAATCAGTTGATATTTTGACTCTCCCCCTCTTTTTAAACACATAAAAACCTGTTATTCAAATTATTGCAACCAATTGCAATTGTGAGCAATTGTCTTAAAACAGCGCGCCGGTGTTATTTCTCTGTTAATTTTTTGTTTTTAATTTTCTATTTTAAAACAATTTATGTATTTTTGTTTACAAATAGCAATATATCATGGATTTACAAATTCTGATCAGCAAAAAAGGCACCAAAGTGGTTACCGCAACGAGCTTGCACCAGGCGCTCCAGCTATTGGACCATCACTATGCCACAAATGTGCGCAAGTGGCTGCAGGATGTGTACGAATTTGCCGATGGCATTCGCAAACCTGCCAAAATGCAGGACTACGCTCCCCGCAAGCAGCAGGAATCCCCTTTGATTGATGATTATTATCTTTCCCTCGAATTGGCGAAGCTGATTACGCTGCATTCCAACAGCAAGGTGAAAGCGAAGTACGCCAAATGGCTCTTATCCATGGAAGAGCAGCCGGATCGGTCGGAATTATTTGACAAAGAACAAATGACCGCGCTGCTGGATCTGGTGCGCGCCATGTGTTCGGTTTCCTATCAGGAACGCTGCGAACAGCGGCATCGGCGGCTTTATGAAGACCGCAACGGTGGTAGTTCCACGTACTGGTGGCGACATCGCGCCGAAATCATGGGCTACTCTACTCGCGAATTGCGCGAACTGGCGCAAAACAGTGGCAAAGCTTTCAATGGTAAAACCCAGCGCCAGCTTCTCATGCAGGTGGACCGCTACGAAATGATTCGCGTAGGCGTGATTGACCTGTTCATGGCAATGGGCAAAAACGAACGCTATGCCCGCTCCATGGGCGATATGGCCAAGACGCTGGCTGCGGAACTTCGGGTCGAAATCTACGACGACCGGGAAGCGGGGAATTTATTTGCGCCTGCCCCCAGCGCCGAACCCGTTCACAAAATCCAGAAAATAGAGGAAGCGCTGCGCATGAGCGCCTAAAATAAATGGACGGCATTGCATCATTGCATCTGCTTATTCCGTCCGAATTGCTTTGACCGGGTTGGCAACCGCGGCGCGTATCGCCTGCGAACTCACGGTCAGCAGGGCGATCAGTACGGCGATCAAGCCAGCTAATGCAAAGATCCACCAACTCAAATCTACCCGATAAGCGAAGCGCTCCAGCCACTGACCCATAGCCCACCAAGCAATCGGAAAGGCGATAAATGCTGAAATAATAACCAGTCGGATGAAATCTTTGGAGAGTAGCCCTACAATATTCATCACGCTCGCTCCAAGTACTTTGCGTACACCAATCTCTTTGGTTCTGCGCTCGGCAGCAAAGGCAACCAAGCCCAACAATCCGAGGCAAGAAATGAAGATGGCTAGTGCGGCGAAGATGGCAAATACTTGTGCGGTTTTGGTTTCATTGGCGTAGGTTTGCTCAAAGGATTCGTCCAGAAATTGATACGTAAATGGCTCGGCTGGAAAGGAGGATTTCCATTGTTCCTGAATGGCACTGATTGCATTGCGCGCCTGACCAGCGGCAATTTTGATTGCCATTTCACTTTCACCGCCTTGATAATATTTAAAGAGCATCGGATAAATTGCTGATTTTAAGTCACTTTGGTGATAATTTTTTACCACGCCAATGACCTCGCCACGAATAGGAATCTCTTCGTAACCGCCACTTTGTGTGTATTGATACGTATAGTAGCCTATCTCCTTTCCAATGGCTCCGTCACCCCATTCCAGATATTCGAGCATGGCTTGATTCACCAAAAACTGCTTTTTATCGGAGGTGCTGGTCGCATCAAAATACCGCCCCGCTTGCATGGCAATACCAAAGGTTTCCAGGAAGTTTTCATCAGCGGTAATATATTGATAACCCGTGTTTTTCCCTTCTGGCACATAGTCTTCCACGAGTTTGTTACTGTAAGAACCTTGTCCGGGCAGCATATTGCTCAAACTAACGGACTTTATGGCGGACAAACCTTGCATTTCTTTTTTGAATATTTGCTTCTGACTCTGTGAAATATCGCCTTGAAAAGTGATGTTTAAAATTTGATCGCGCTGGTAGCCGAGGTCTTTATTTTGAATGAAAGAGAGTTGATTGACCACGACAATGGTGGCTACAATCATCACAATCGAAACCGCAAACTGCAACAATACCAGTACTTTCCGAAAAAAAGCATCACTCATATTGCCAAACATGGCGTTTTTCAAAACGGCCACGGGTTTGAAAGACGAGAGCACGAAGGCAGGGTAGCTTCCAGCGATCAAACTCAACAGGGCAAAAGTACTTAAAAACAGGATTATATCTTTCGGATTAAACAAAGTTGCTAATTCTAAGTTCCTGTTTATGAATTGATTAAAAGTCGGCAATACAACTTGCACCGCCACCAATGCAAATAGAGTCGCAATTGCCAGCACCAAGCCCGATTCACTTAAAAATTGTAGTAGTAATTGATTTTTCTTAGCGCCCAACACTTTGCGTACGCCTACTTCTCGCGCTCGTGTGGAGGAGCGTGCGGTGACCAGGCTTACGTAATTGAAACAAGCAAGGGCCAAGATGAAAACTGCTACGATTGAGAAAATCCAAACATTCTCAATGGCGTTTTGGGCTTTGATACGCCCTTCGAACCGATGCCGTAGATAAATATCGCGCACTGGAATACCCGCCAGTTGCCAAACGCCCGCGTTGGGATCATTGGTTTTTTCGGCTAAAGCGATGATTTGCGGTGCAATTGTTTCTGGCTGCGTACCTTCTGAAAGCAACAAATAGGTCAGCGACTGATTGTCCCAATAGCCCGTCAGGTCTTGCCGCATCAGCGTGGGGGCACTTTGAAAACTGCACAAAAAATCGATGCTCAAATGCGAATTGTGAGGCAGACTTTTCATTACGCCTGTGATTACAAGGTTATGTTGGTTTCCAAACTCTAAAGTTTTGCCAATTGGATTTTCATTTGGAAAATATTTTTGCGCCATCGTCTCGGAAATGACTAAATTATTGGGGGCGATGAGTGCAGTGTTGGGATTGCCTTCTGTGAGCGGAAAGTCAAAAATTTGAAAAACGGTGCTATCTGCAAAATAGAAATCATTTTCGTAAAAAGATTGCGTTTGCGAGCCAATCAGTGCTTTTATTTTAATCAATCGGGCTGTCTCTTCTACCTGTGTAATCTCTGATTCGATCATTTGCGCAAAGCCGCTGCCACTCACCGCCGCGCCTTCAAATTGTTTGAAAAGAAGAATGCGATCCGCCTTGCTGTGAAATCTATCGTAACTCAGTTCGTCGCGAACAAAAAGTAAAATCAGCAGACAAACGCCCAAGCCGACGGTCAGCCCAACGAGATTGATAAAAGAAAATAACTTGTGCTTGGAAAAATTCCTGAAGGCTACTTTAAGGTAATTCTTAATCATTGTAATAAACTTTTCGTGAATCGGGTGAAATATTTTTGTAAAGTAGAGCCATAGTATTCATCAAAAAATAAGCGCGCTGGTGCGAGATACGTCTTCTGGAGATGGTAAGATAATGTTTTATCATAGCTCGGGTGATTTAAAAAGTTGTCAGATCGTGTAACGAAGTACACCTGGTCCTTACAGGAATGCAAAACAACACCGTGCCAAATTCACAATTCGCTGTAAATCAGAAATTAGCAATCAACAATTCCACCCTGGTGTTCGATTTTGATACAGTGGCTGTGCGGAAATGGGACGGCGATAAAGGAACTTGCGGCGGTTTTGAATCTTCTGAGCCTTATCAATTCATGCTGTACAAATGCTTCTTTCCAGGCGATCCTGTGCATGCATTTTTTGCGGTGGCATCGTGTCGTTGGACGGTTGCGGGAACTGCGCCTAGCCGACAAATTTGTACCCTACCCCTCGAATGGAAAGAAAATACTTCGGGTTGTGCGGGTCTTCCTCAAAATATTTGCGAAAGCTAAGGATGAAATTGTCGATGGTGCGGGTAGAAGGATAGACATCATAGCCCCACACCGACTGCAGAATCTGCTGGCGGGATACCACTTCGTTGCGCCGCTCTGCGAGTAGTTTCAGGAGCATGGCTTCTTTCTTGGTGAGTGTAAATTCGCCGTTGATGCCTTTGGCTTCATAGGTCGCAAAGTTGACGCGGTTTTTGCCAAATTCGTAGGTTTCCAGTTCCTGATCCGACTTTTTGCTCGTGCGCTTGATGAGGTTCTGCACGCGCAGCAGCAATTCCTCCAGCACGTAGGGCTTAGTCAGGTAGTCATCCGCGCCTTTGCGCAAACCAGTGATGCGATCCTGGGCGGCATCTTTAGCGGTCAGCATCAAGATGGGTACCTCGCGGTTGGTGAGGCGAACCTGTTCGGCAATCTGAAAGCCATCCACCTCCGGCAGCATGACGTCCAGGATGAGCAAGTCGAAGTGCTGTTCCTGCACGAATTTCAGGGCATCTTTGCCGTTATCGGCGGTCACCACTTCATAATCTTCCATTTCGAGGTTCAGCTTCAGCGTTTCGCGCAAACTTACTTCATCTTCAACCAACAGAATCCGCATCATATTTTTTATCGTTTAATTTTCGAGAAGAAAATGTATTTCTATCCAAGCAGGGCGGATGTTCATAATCTAGTCCCCAGGCAGTACAAATAAGATACCAGGCGCCCGCCAGGCGATCTTCCAGGGTCTGTGTTTTCCACCATTCTACCTGCTTTATGGATTGTTCTTCCACACGTCCCATTTGAAAAGCCGTTCTATCTAGGCGATACATGTTTTCTGATCTTATTATAAATTATATAACTGTAACAATTTCAATTCAGATGCTCAATATCATCTTTGTCTTTGGATCTACCTGCTGCTTTTTTTGCTTGTATCAAATCTTCAAAATTGATTAGCCTGATTTCAACTTGATCTACTTTTTTGATCAATGCTTTTTCGAAAGCATCATCAAATTTCAAACCTTTTATGTTTGTGATCAATTCAATACAAATCGGAGGAACGCCAAAAGTAAATACATCCAGATTTTCATTATTTAGAAAATTATCTTCATGCATATCAAAAACGGGCATTCCAAAATCCATAAAAGCAGCTACAATTTTTTGATAATTTACTTTACTTTTTCTAACCCAAAGATCTAAATCGCCAGTAGTCCTCACGTAACCATGTAAAATTACAGCATACCCACCGACAATAAGATAATCAACATTATGCTTATTAAAGGCTGCTAAGAATTCTTTAAAGTCTTTATGAAATAAATTTTTCTCCATCTCACTGATTACTATCTTGTTCTCTTGTCGGCAATTCTATGCTAAAAATCGTACCGCGCGGTTCGTTATCCAGCACTGCAATCGTGCCGTGGTGCGCCCGCACAATCTGATCGACAATATATAACCCCAATCCGGTGCCCTTTGTTTTGCGGGTATCTTCACTGCCAACGCGGTAGAACTTTTCAAAAATGAGCGCTTTTTCCTTATCGCTGATGCCAATGCCGTGATCCGCCACGTCAAAGCGAAGCTTACCGTTGTTTTGCAACAGTCGCACGTCGATATGCGGCTGGTCGGGCGAATATTTCACCGCGTTCTCCAGCAGGTTCAGCGCTACCGAAGTCAATCCCGATTTATCGCCAATGACGGTCGAATCGTTGACATCTTTACAATAAGAAAATTCTACTTTCGGATATTTGACTTGCAGCTTATCGATCAAATCCTGGAGCAAATCCGCCAAATTGATGGGTTCGGTGTATGGCTGGTACGCTGTTTCCAATTTTGCGGAAAGCAGCAAATCCTCCACCAGCATGTGCAGGCGGTCGGTTTCAAACAAGCCGTTTTCTGCCAGTTTTTCTACTTGCTCGCGCCGGAGTTGCCCGCGTTTGAGCAGGGTTTCCAGCACCAGCCGAATGGAGGCCAGGGGCGATTTCAACTCGTGCGTAATGGAGAGCAGGAAGTTGCGCCGTTGCTTGGCAGCCATCACTTCCTTGTGGTAGCCGCGATTGATGAGCCAGATGCCCCCCACCAGACTAAGCACAAAAAACAGCGCCTCGCCGAAGATCATCCATTCCTGCCGCCGGTACTGCCGCTCCAGCATTTGGTAGCGCGGGGAAGCAAAAAATTCCTCATTGTTCGAAATCAACCCCTCCGCCACCATGCCGATGCGCAGCAGATCGCGCTTGGCGTAGAAGGCGTCGCGGTTTTTGGTGAATAACAACACCGACCACCACGCGAACGCCATGAGCATGTACGCGATCACGCCATAAGATACCAGCCGAAGTCGTATGTTGTTCTTGCTGTTCATGCTAATTTAATGCCTCCAGGCTTTTCTTTACCAGCCAGGTCGTTGAATCCATCATCATTCCTGCGCCTGAGAGTGGCCGCAGCACGCTGTCCTGCCCCATCAGATATACCGGATAAATCGCACCTTCTTTTTGGTTGACTACCACGTCCTGCAATCGCAATGTGTCCTGACGGACTTCGTATCGTCCTGTAAAATAGCAATTTATCCCTGAAGTACGCGTGTACAACAAGCATTCGCCATTTGAGTTCAAAAACAAAAATACGTCGATTTCCGTTTCCGGCGTTTGCATTTTAAATGCCTGCGTTTCCTCATTGTACCGAAAACCCTGCCTCATGTTCAAAATAAAAGCTACAACCAGCAAAACGGATGCCAGCAACGGCAATAACTGTATCACTTGCCGCTCTTTGGTGTACCAAACGATGGATATAATGCTTGCCGCAAAGGCAAATACACCGCCAAAAATATACGAAAACATCAGGTAGAGGCTCTGACCGGTCGTCCAGCAGCCGTCCTGCGTTTGAGTAAAATAATAAATGTGCCCCAAAGCGATCAGAAGCACTGGAATGGACAGCAAAATAGGTTGACTCTTCTTCATGTTTTGAATTAGCAATAAAATAACAGAAATCATACCCCGGAAAAAACCACATCCATCGCTTCGCAGATCCTGGCGGCGGCTTCCGCCAAATCTGTTTCGGTGTGCGCTGCCGACACAAAGCCTACTTCGTAACCGGAGGGTCCGAGGTAAACACCACGCTGCAACAATTCATGGTGCAACACCTTGAAATGCTCCATGCTCGCCGGGTCAATCTGGTCGGAACGCAAGATGCGCTCGCGCGTGAAGGCAATCCAGAAAATGGATCCGATGGTCTGGAAATGGACTTCGTAATCGCGATGATCGCAATAATCCTGGATTTGTTGCACGAAGTGTTTGGTCTTGGCTTCCATACTTTCGTAAAAACCAGGCGCCAGCAATTGTTCCAGCGCTGCCCGACCTGCCGCCATCGCTACCGGATTTGCGGAAAGCGTACCGGCTTGATAGACAGGGCCTTCCGGCGCTACGTGGCTCATGATTTCCCGGCTCGCGCCGTAAGCGCCCACCGGCATGCCACCGCCGATGACTTTGCCGTAGGTGATGATGTCCGGCTGTACGCCGTAATAACCCGCCGCCCCCTCGAAGCCGACCCGGAACCCCGAGATCACTTCATCAAAGATGAGAAGCGTATTGTATTTGTAACTCTTGATGCGCAGGCACTCCAGGAAGGATTTGTCCTGCAGCAAGAGCCCGTTGTTCGCCGGAACCGGTTCGATGATAATGCAAGCCACGTCGTCGCCGTGCTCTGCCAGGGTCTGTTCCAGCGCCTCGCGGTCATCCAGCGGCAGCACGATGGTTTCTTTGGCAAATGCCTCCGGAATACCTGCGGAAGTGCTCACGCCAAAGGTCGCCAGCCCGGAGCCGGCTTTCACCAGCAGGGAATCGACGTGCCCGTGGTAGCAGCCTTCAAATTTAATGATTTTGTTCTTGCCCGTAACGCCCCGCGCCAACCGAATTGCTGACATCACTGCCTCCGTGCCGGAAGTCACAAAGCGAATTTTTTCAATATAACGGTTGTTTTCGAGAATAAGCTTGCCGATGTCGTTGCCGTTTTTAGTGGGTGTTCCGAAGGAAACGCCGTTGTTGACGGCTTTGATCACCGACTCGCGAATGTGAGCGTTATTATGCCCGAGAATCAGCGGCCCCCACGAGCAACAGAAGTCGATAAATTCATTGCCATCCACGTCGGTAATGCGGCAGCCTTCGCCCCGCTCCACGTAGATGGGCGGCCCGCTCACGGATTTGAACGCCCGCACCGGCGAGTTTACCCCGCCCGGGAAGTAATTCTTAGCTTCTTCAAACAGCGCAGCCGAGCGCGTTCGGCTTATTTTGGTATCGGTCATTTGCATCTTTTCGAGGATGTATTTATTTTAAGCTACTAAATAAACCCGTAATTTGACTTTTGTTTCAAAACCCCCGTCAGATAATGGTAAATTAGCGCCCGGCGAAAGAAAAAATCTCCCGACGAATGTGCTTCATCGAGAGATTTTTTCAAACCCTATCACCTATCACCAAAATCACTTCTTCACCAATTTCCCATCCGCAGTAATTTCCAGAGGTGTATTCGGAAAATCAGCTTT
>CAZFBU010000082.1:3813-19724 GCA_964517175.1 uncultured Saprospiraceae bacterium | reverse complement strand
TTCGAGGGCTTCCCAACTGAGCGTGGCGCAGGGGAGGCGTTCCGGAAATTGCCGGGCGGCGGCGAAGGCGCTGAGTTCTTCGTCTGTTTCCTCGGTTTCTGTGGACACGATATTTTGAAAATGCCGACAGAGCGCTTGCAAATGCTCAACCGGCAGGCCCTGCATTTTTTTCATCAGCACGGAAGTCGATGCTTTAGAAATCGCGCAGCCATAGCCATGAAAATGCGCCCCGGTGACGATGCCATCTTCGATCTGCAGATATAGCTTGAACTGGTCGCCGCATAGCGGATTATACGCTTCGATGACATGCGCCGCATCTTCCATTTTTTGAAAATGAAAAGGCGCGCGTTCGTGCTTTTTGATTATGTCCCGGTACAAATCTGAAATGCTTCTCTCCTGCATGTTTGAAATTGAATTTATCAATCAAAAAAACGCTTTGCTGCGTGAATCGTTTCCACCAGATGGTCAATTTCTGTTTTTGTATTATAAATTGAAAACGACGCCCGCAGCGTCCCCGGTATGCCCAAAAACTGCATCAGCGGCTGGGTGCAATGGTGCCCGGCCCGCAGCGCAATGCCCGCCTCGCCAAAGTACGTCGCCGCGTCGTGCGGGTGAATACCTTCCAGCATAAACGAGACGATCGCGCTTTTTTCGCTGGCGGTACCGATGATGCGCAAGCCTTCGATCGCGGACAATCGCTCGGTCGCGTAAGCCAATAGCGTTTGCACATGCGCTGCGATGTGCTCTTTGCCAATGGCGTTGATGTAGTTGATCGCTGCACCCAAGCCGATGGCGCCTTCTACGTTGGGGGTGCCGGGCTCGAACTTGGTGGGCGCTGGCGCAAAAACGGTCTCCTCGAAGGTCACCGAACGGATGGCTTCGCCGCCGAATTGGCACGGTTGCATTTCTTCCAGAAAAGCAGATTTGGCATACAAAACGCCGATGCCGCCTGGCGCAAATATTTTATGACCGGAAAAAACGAAAAAATCGCAATCCAGATCAATGACGTCGATGGGATAATGAGCCACGCTTTGCGCGCCGTCCACCAGCACCGGAACGCCGCGTTCATGTGCCCGTTGCGCGATTGTTTTGATGGGATTGATCGTGCCCAACGAATTGGAAATGTGCGTGATGGCTAGTAGTTTGGTGCGCTCGTTTAGTAGCTCAGGAAGCTTTTCCAAAATCAATTCCCCGTTTTCATGGATCGGAATAACGCGAAGCGTAGCGCCTTTTTGCTTGCAAATTTGCTGCCAGGGAATCAGATTCGCGTGGTGCTCCATGGCCGAGATCAGGATTTCGTCGCCCGGCTGCAGCCGACTCGCTGCGAAACTTTGGGCAACCAGATTGATGCTCGCGGTCGCTCCCTCCGTGAAGACGATCTCCCGGTTACTGCCAGCGCCGATGAATTGTCGAACTTCTTCCCGCACCTGCTCGTAGGCGCGCGTCGCCTCCGCCGCTAGCGGATAGATACTGCGCCGAACGGTCGCATTTTGGGTTTGATAAAAACGACCCACTGCTTCGACGACGGGCGTTGGTTTTTGCGTGGTAGCGGCATTGTCGAAATAAATTACAGGCGATTCTGCCTGGGTAAAAATCGGAAAATCGAGCCGGATTTGATCGGGATGGAGCATATATTCTGTTGCGTGAAAATGATTTTCATTCTAACAGCCGAAATTCGTTGCAGTTTGATAGAAATGCTAATTCCCTTCAAATAGCCACCAGAGCGGCTTGCGTCGTTGCTTGATTTGGTAGTTTTCCAAAATAAAGGATCGGATGTGCGACGTGGCTTCCGTCAGGTCGTCGGTGAGTTTTACCAGTTCGAGGTCCTTTCCGGAAATAGTACCCTGATGTTCCATGAAATGGAGGTAATCCATGAGTTGACCGTAGTAGTCTGTGCCGATCAGCACCACTGGAAAACCTTCGATCATGCCGGTTTGCACGAGTGTGAGCGTTTCGAATAGCTCGTCCATCGTGCCCCAGCCACCGGGCAGTACGACAAAAGCGTAGGAATATTTGAGCAGAAGGACTTTTCGGACGAAAAAATATTTGAGCGTAACGTGCTTGTGCAGATATTCATTGGGGTATTGCTCGTGTGGCAGCTGAATATTGACGCCTACGGAACGCCCGCCGTGCTCGAACGCGCCGCGATTGGCAGCCTCCATGACGCCCGGCCCGCCTCCGGTCATGGTGGTGAAGCCCATCTCGGAGATGAGCTTGCCAACTTCCCGCGCCTTTTCGTAGTAAATATGCCCTTCCTTGAAACGAGCAGAACCAAAAACCGTAATGCACGGACCAATGAAGTGCATGGCGCGAAAGCCCTTGATGAACTCGAAGAAAACATTTAGACCGAATAAAAACTCCGAGCTGCGGCTTTTCGGTCCTTCGAGGTACTCAAATTCGGATGGATTGAGAATTTTGATTGGTTTGCTCATGCTGCGACTGCTTTACAAAACAGCAACGCCGACAGGGAACTTGTCCGGCTGTCGGCGTTGATACTAGGTTTTATGTATTCACTGCCTGGACAAATTTGTTTTTCTATTTGACAATTTAATTTTGTCCAAGCACTTCCAAAGTAAGATGTATGTTAGAAATTAACCTCTTCGTCGTCACCGGAATCGCCATCGCCATCGGCAAAATCATCGAGATTGTCCATAGATTCCGTCAGGTTGTCCTCGTCCTCGTCATCATCACCATAATAGACGTCTTTGTCATCGAATACCAGGTCGTCGTCGTCCTCATCATCGTCAATAATCGGACGAGTAGAGGGGGAGGTCGGTTTGCGAATAACCTTCGTTATGACCTTGCGCTCTTTCGGTGCGCCGGCTTTTTTCTTGCCGCGCGCTGGTCGCCGCTTTGGCCCGTCTGATTCCTGCTTTCTGCCCGGCTCGTTAGCTTTGCCTTCCAGGCTTTTGGTGGTCGTCGGCACGGCCAGCAGGCGTTTCTTGTCAATCAATTTGCCGGTAATGGTGCAGATGCCGTACGATTTATTTTTGATGCGAATCAGCGCATTTTCCAACTCTTTGATGTACATGCGCTGGCGAATTGCCATGTTGTTCAGCATTTCTACTTCATTGTTGATGCTGCTGTCATCCACCCAATCTCCGCCATGCTCATCGCTTGTGTTTTCCGTAATTTCGATTATTTGCTCCTGCAAACTACTCAGTTGTTCCTTCGATTTTTCGTACTTCGTTAAAATGATTTGCCTGAACTCCTCAAGCTCTGCATCAGAATATCTAACAACGGTACTGGACATGTTCTTTGCGGTTTTTTTGCTAGTTAAACGAATTTTTGTGCAATTTTAAACCAAAAGTCTGAAAAAATTTGGAAAAAAGACGAAAAACTACAATTTCCTTTTTCCGTCTTTCTGGTTTACCAATTAATTTACCAAATGCAAAATTCTACAACGCATGAATTGCGTGTAGAGTTTTAAGACGACCCATAAAATCTTTCTTTTTTATCATGCGCGACCAGAAGCCCAATCTTTCAGGCTCACGATACCTTGAAAGGAAGCCAAAGACTGATTTTTATGCGGCGCAATTGCTGCCAGCGCGCTTCCAGCCATTTTGGCATGGGCTGATGTTTGAAATAAGCGCGCAAGGCTAATAAAAATGCCAGCGTTAACATATTGGTTCATGGTTGTGTTGATACAAAAATCGGGTATTTATGGCATCTGAACACGTATTGAAACGTCAGAGCGCTAAAAAGTCACAATTGTTTCCGAAAAAAGTTGCTATGGAGCATACCACCTCATCTCGCTTGTGCGGATAGGCACGAGCATGATATTTTTTATCACAAAATCAGCTGAAAATGGCCGTAAGACGTCTCCAGAGGCGTACCTTCTTTTTCACACTACTCTGGGCGGGTGCTGAAGCACTGGTATTTTGTTGTTTAACGGTTGTTTTCACCTGGTTTTCTTCCGGTAAATAAGCTACGAATGGCGTTACATCTTCTCCTAAATGTTCTTCGTGGTGCTCCACGTATTGTTTTTTTAGTTTTTTGTTCATTGTTTTCCTGTTCATGGATTGGTAAAATGATTTCGACAGATACACTTAATGTCTTGATTATCAAAAATTAGACACTTTAAGTTATGGTTTTGTTGCGATTCTGTAAACCTATTTTAGATAAAACGAATAATCTGACCGATACGTTCCTTTTCGCACTAGATGAAAACGGACGATTTTTGCAAAAAGTATCAAAAAAATGATTTATAACAAAAAAAACACGGATTTTGAATTCCTTGCATAAAAAATTGATTTTCAAATTTTTAAACGAAGTCGATTATTGCACCTCGTTCAATTGCTGCAGCGCAGCTTCTGCTTCCCGAAAATCCGGCGCCAGGCGCAGCACCTGCTCGTAGTCTGCTCTTGCCTGCGGTATATTGCCCTGCAACTCCGCCGCCACGCCCCGGTAGTAAAAGGCGCTCACAAAAGTAGGGTTAACACGTATTGCCAGGTCAAATTGCTGGCGGGCCTGCTCCAGCGAATCCAGGTCGAGATACAAAAGCCCGGAGTTGAAATAGGCCTCTTCGTACTGCCGGTCCACCAGAACGATCTGCCGGTACAACTCAATGGCGCCCGTAAGGTCGCCCTGATCCTGCAGGAAATCCGCTTTGGCGTGCAGGGCTTCGATATTTTTTGGCGCTATTGTGATGGCATTGTCGAAAAATCGCTCTGCCAGGCGGCTGCCGATAGCGGCGTGCAACTGCCCGAGATTGATCCAGGCATCAATCATGTCCGAATCGAGTTCGACGGACTTCTGGAAGCTGTTGATTGCCCGGATGGTGTCGCCAAGTTCCTTGAAATTCATGCCGAACATCAGGTAAGCGTCCGGGTTTTGCGGCTCCAGCCGCAGTATCTGGTCGATGGTGCGCATGGACTCCTCGTGCCGTTTCAAAATTAGCTGAAATTCGCTGAGTTTCAGCAGCGTAGGAATGCGCTCGGGGTAAAGCTCCGCCGCGCGTCTCATCGTTGCCAGCGCCTCCCGCGATTTGTAGTAATCGAGGTACACATCCGCCAGCAGGTGCAGGTACAACACGTTGGTGGAGTCCATTTCCAGCGCTTTTTGCAGGTCGGCGATTGCTTCGTCGTATCCCTCCTTTTCGTAGTACAAACCCGCCCGCGCTGCAAACAGCGTCGGATCATTGGGGCTTTTCTCAATTTCCTGACTCACTTTGGCGATGGCCGGGTCGCCGCCGGTCATCACGGATGCGTCTTTGTCGGTATCTTCCTGATTTCCGCAGGCTGTCAGCAGGACGGCAAACAAAGCGCTCATCCCTATCGTTAAGATTCTATTGCTCATGTTGTACATTGCATTTGTTTTTGAAATGTGGTCAGACGCTGATTCCGGTTTTTGGCTCAAATCCCAATGGAATGGCGTTTTCAGATGTTTTTTGCAAACTTCAAAACTTTTTTTAGAAATCGAATAACCGCTCACGCATGAAAACCGATCTGCCTTGCAACCATCTTTTTACATTCCATCCATACAAAAATCGGACCCCGGCGCCGAGACGGGCGAAATTTCGTTTAACAAATAACATTTTTTCATCCATTCTATTGCTCCAAACACTCGGCATTTCCATGGGGTTTAGCCAAAACTGGTTGCCACCCTTACAATGGGGTAGCCCCGCTGGTGAGACTTGCGACGCCATGGCAACCGGCATCGATGGCTCAATATTTCTCGCGGGCACGTTTTCAGCGGATTTTTCGGCAGGCAGCCAAACGCTCGAAACACGCGGGGAAGCAGATGTTTTTTTTCTGCGTACCGATACCAATGGCAACGTTCAATGGGCAAAGCGCGCCGGTAGTCAGCAACGGGACGAAGTGACCGCCACCGCCACCGATTCAGAAAATAACCTGATCGGTATCGGGAGCTTCTGGTTTGATGCGGATTTTGATGATGTTCAACTGACGGCGACCCAAAACCCCAAAGCAATTTTTATGACTAAATACGCCCCGGATGGGCAGGTGCGCTGGGCAAAAGCAATCAACGGTTCCAACCTCAAACGGGTCGAAGCATTAGCAATTGACGCTACGGATCACATTTTTATTGCCGGTTATTTCTCCGGTTCGTTGACGATAGAAGATACCACCCTGACGGCTACCGGCGAGACGGATCTGTTCGTTGCCAGGTTTTCGGCGGTGGGCAATTTGCTGTGGGCATTCCGGCAGGGACGGAGCGGCGACACCCGGGCGCTCGCACTGGCGCTGACCTCGGAGGGCGATATTATCCTAACCGGTTTTTTTAATGATACTACCCTTATTGCAAATGAACGACTGATTGCCAATACCGACGACCGGGATTTGTTTCTCGCCCGTATTTCCGCCGAAGGGCAGCCCACCTGGGCGCGCAAGGCGGGCGGTGTTTTTGATAAAGATCCGGTAGCCGTAGCGGTGGATGCCGCTGACAATATCTACATCACCGGTTTCCTGGTTGGCGTGATGACGCTCGATGAAAACCTCAGCATTCAGAGCCAAACGGGGCGCCCCGATTTCTTTCTGGTAAAATACAGTGCCACCGGTATGCCGTTGGCAGCGAGGTCCTTTGGTGGCAATTTGCTCCAGCAACCCACCGGTATGCTCGTGCAGGGAAACTCGATTGTCGTTAGCGGATTCTACCAGGGACAAATGTCATTTGATGGTTTTTCTTTCGATGCAGGGACAGGCGTTCACAGCTTTGTGCTGGGTTTTAGCGCCGACAATATGCAGGTGCGCTGGGCGAAAAATATGGCCGCCGATAATGCTATCTTTGCCACGAATATTGCCGGGGATACCAATGCGCATATCTGGGTGAGTGGTAGTTTGCTGGGGCAGGCAACTTTTGATAATCATACGATTAGCGCCGACTCTTACGATATTTTTCTAGCCGGACTGCAGCAGGAAGCTACTTCCACCTTTGCGCCGGCTTCAGGAGCGAAGCGCTTCCTGGTGTTTCCCAACCCGGCAAGGGAATTCGTGCTTGTTCAGACTGAACTGACAAACTATACCGTGCAACTGTACGACAGCACCGGGCGCGAGGTCATTCGCGCAACGAACGCCAAAGCAATCGACGTGCGTAACCTGCCAGGTGGTATTTATGTGTTGTATTTGATGTACGATGGGCAAGCGGAAGTGCAGCGCATAGTCGTGAGCCGTAAGGATTGATACCGATTCGGAAGTTGAGCGAAGCGAAATTCCGTACTGTAGGTCAGGATCGAAAATCAATTTTAAATCCCTGGTCGATACGTTCTTATCAGATGAACTTCTTATGAAACTTGTTACTTAATCATTTTCATAAACGTGCCCATAAACCAGTTGGAATCCGCCTTGATGAGTGAATCCAGCGTCGAGTCGGCTTTGGTGGAAAAAAGCTTGATGTCTTTAATAATTTTCGTGAATTCTTTGGAAACTTCGTCGTTTCCCTCCACATCAGAGAGTTCGTCCAGCACGCGCAGCATAGGCTCCAGTTCCTTTTTTTTACGCTGGATGATAATGTTTTTCACGACTTCCCACATATCTTTTTCCGCTACAAAAAATTCTCTTCGTTCGCCGGGCTTCAGTTCCTTGAAAACCAGGTTCCAATCCATTAATGCGCGGAGATTCATGTTGGCATTGCCGCGTGAAATTTTCAGTTCCTCCATGATATCTTCTGCGCATAATGCTTCCGGCGAGATGAGCAATAGTGCGTGAATCTGCGCCATTGTGCGATTGATTCCCCAACTGGAGCCAAGCGCTCCCCATGATTGTATGAATTTTTCTTTGCCTTCGCGAAAGTCCATGGATATATTGAATTTTGTACGTTCAATAGTTACTGAAACAAAAATTACTTTAAAGTAATAAAATTTGTGCCCCTTTTGTTTACGATTTTAGCATTTCAAGCTGAAAATCAGATTATTTTACTTTATAAAACGGCAGCTTAACAAGCTTCGCAGCCAGTTTTTTAGCGCCCGCAACAATTTGAATCCGGGTATCCGGCGCTGCGAATTCTTTTTGCACATATCCCATCCCGATCGGATAGCCGAGGGAGGGCGACTGCGTTCCGGAGGTCACCTTTCCAATTTCATTGCCCTGCATATCTTCGATTGTGTAGTCATGGCGCGGCACGCGGCGGTCATCCACTACAAAGCCTACCAGCCGGCGCGAAACGCCCGCTTCTTTTTGCTTTGCCAGCAGTTCCGCGTCGATGAAATTGCCTTTGTTTAGTTTGGTGATCCAGCCCAGTCCGGCTTCCAGGGCAGAGGTGGTGTCATCAATATCGTTGCCATAGAGGCAATAGCCCATTTCCAGGCGGAGGGTGTCGCGCGCGCCAAGCCCTGCGGGTTTGATGTCAAAAGATTTTCCGGCTTCAAAAACGGCATCCCAGATGGCGCCAATTTTATCGGCATCGGCATACAACTCAAAGCCCCCGGCTCCGGTGTAGCCGGTTGCGGAGATCAGCACATTGTCGAAGCCCGCGAATTTACCTTTTGCGAAGGTGTAGAATTTTAATCCGCCCAGGTCAACGTCAGTTAGTGATTGCAGTACTTCGGTTGCTTTTGGTCCCTGCACTGCCAGCAATCCCGTTTTTTCGGATATGTCGATCAGTTCGGTATCGAATGTATTATGCTGCCCGATCCATTTCCAGTCTTTTTCGATATTAGATGCGTTAACGACCAGCATGAAGGCCTGCTCCCCTTCCGAGCAGTAATCTTCCGGCAGGCGATACACCAGCAGGTCGTCCACGATGCCGCCTTTGCCATTGGGCATACAGGAATATTGTGCGTCGCCGATCTTCAGTTTGGATGCGTCATTCGTCGTCACAAGTTGCACAAGTTTCAGTGCCTCTTTACCCCGAACAATAAATTCCCCCATGTGCGACACATCAAAAACGCCCACGTTTTCCCGCACTGCCTTGTGCTCCTCCGTTATACTGGTATAGGAAACCGGCATATAATACCCTGCGAACTCAACCATTTTCGCACCCAGCGCCTCGTGACGATTCTTCAAAGGTGTTTGCTTCATATCCTATTAATTTGAGATATTTTAAAGTATTTCGTTTATCTGCAAATGTTGACCGATCACTACCTCCAATCCTCCAGTTTTCTACTGCACAATTACTCGGTTAATCACATCTCCCGGTCGGATTTTATGCACCACATCCATTCCCTCAATTACCCGCCCGAAGATGGTATAATTGCCATCGAGGTGGGGCGCAGGAGCGTGGGTGATAAAAAATTGCACGCCCTCCGTATGATTGCCAGCCGATGCCATGCCCACCAATCCTTCGCGATCATAATTGACCATTGGCAATTCCGAACGGATGGAATAATCCAGGCTGCCGTAGCCATCGCCCCGGGGGCAGCCACCCTGAATCACGAAATTCGGCACCACCCGGTGGAAATTCTTCCCGTCGTAGAAGCCTTCTTTTGCCAGGCGGACAAAATTCACGCAGGTGCCCGGCGCAATATCCGGCTGCAGCCGCAGGGTAATATCGCCGCGTGTGGTGCGGATAATCACCCGCGAATCCATCGTCAGGGTTTTGAAAACCTCCCAGTCGATGGGGTGATTATAGGATAGTTTTTGAGGCTCAAATTTGTTGCCGCGCAGAAATGCAATGGTTTCCGCCAGGGCATTGTACGTTTCAATTTCTTTGGGCAGTTCCAGTTTTTTCAGCGCTTGCTCCAATACGATCAGGCTATCGCCCAGATGCGTTTTGAAATCGCGTTCCGGTATGCGCAGAGCGCCTGCTGCTACTGCTATCATCGCCGCATCACCCATGCGGATCGCCTCTTTGAAATAAATAGCCATTTCCCGGGCAATGACGCTGCTGTTGCCAAAAAACTTCCGAAACTTTTCATTCTGGCACAAACTGCTCAGGGCTTCTACGCTCGCAGTGCGCACAGCCGGGTGCTGCTTGCTGTCGAAACCGCTGCGCTGGATGTACCGGAAATTCCAGCCCCACTCCGACAAAGCCCGCAGGGCGGCGGCTTTGATGTAGGGCGACCCGGCTTCTTCAAACCGTTTGCGCAGTTCATAATTCATCACATTGCGATACTGCTGATATGCTGGTGCAATATGCCGCAATGCAGCCGCATACAAATCAATACTGACAGGAGCAGGCACGGTATCCTTGGCCAGTCGCCAGTAGAGGGTGGCGTCTTCGGGTATGCCATTGTCCACAAAAAATTGGGCTGCGCGGGTGGCGACGTGCGTATTGGGGTCGCGCAATGCCTGGATGACCGTAGCCTGCACATCGCTGTACGGGAAATTACTCAATCCCCGAAGGATATTGCATTTGACGCGATAGTCGTTTTCCTGCTGATATTGCTGCAGTAGCGCCTGCATAGCCGCATTGGACTTGGCTCTTCCAAGCCCGATGGCCAGTGCCATGCGAATATTGGCATTGGGTTCATTCTGGAATACCCGTGCCAGCGGGGCTGCCTGCAAGCTGTCCAGTTGGACGTTGCTGTTCCGGGCAAGATAGTTGGCGGCTATAAACCGAACGTATTGCGGATACTGCGTATCCGTAGCAAGGTCAACCATTCTCCGGGTGCCGGATGGGCTGATGATGCCCCGCAGTGCATAGCGATAAATGCCCCGGGCTTGTCCTTCCAGCAGAGCGGTATCTGTTGGTTCATAAGTAGAAATGGTGCTGATGAGTTCCAGGGTTTGGGGTTTTCCGCATTTGCCGATGGCTTCCAGAATGGCGCGATTTGCTTTTTTGTAAATACCAGCCGTATCCGTTTGGTCGAAAGCGTCGATGAGATATTCCTCCGCCGATTCGTCGCCGATTTGCCCCAGCGCGTATGCCGCCCCGGCGCGTACTTCCGGTACTTCATCCGACAGCAAAGTTACCAATGGATCTATGCCTGCCCGCTCACGAATGGAGCCAAAAGCCACCGCCGCCAGGTAGCGATAGGTCGCGTCTTCATGGTTGAAAAATGCGTAAAGACTGTCCATCTGCTGCCGATCCTGGTACGTATGGATTTGTTGGAAAACCGGATCTTTCAGGTCAACGGTTACATCCGACAATTGCTCCGTGTCGTATGGCATGCAGCCGCCCTGCCACAGCCCAATTGCCAGCATCAAATAGCTTAGAAATTTTCTCATGGCTTTCATTTTCAAGCTGTAAAGATAGAGGCTTTTGCCAGGATAATGCCAAAATTGAAATACGAAATCTGAGAAATGGGAAAGTTCTTTCGGAAAGAAGCGTATTCTGAAGGGAAAAGCAGCGACACCTTTCCCTTCAGGAATGGCGTGATTTATGCGTTATTCGCCCGGCGGGCATCGATAAAGCTTTTGATATAAACAATCATGGCAATGACGGAAACCGCCATCATAATGCCTACGCGCACCATGCCCATCGTATCACCATCGCCGATGGCACCCATGAGCGGTCGGAATAAGGCGATGATCAGCAGCAATGTCAGCACCACTACGATGTGTACCACCACGCGGTTGCCTTTACGGAACATAGGCGTCACGATCGCAAAAATAAGCCCGAAGGCAGCGGGAATCAGCGCTGTGGGTGAAGTAGAGTTCAGATAGCTCCACACGCCCACTAGGATCAGCACAATACCGGTAATCAGATTAATTTGATATGGTTTCATCTTTTAGATTTTCTATTTGTTAAAAGTTTATAAAAGCATTCCTTCAACATCACTTGCCACCGCTTTGTTTGTCTTCTTCCTGTCTTATTATTTCCTCATCGCCAAAGATATCTTCGGTGAAGCCCTCCCCGTCGAAGTCTTCGCTCTCTGTTCTTGGCGTGTTGTATTCGTCACAATTAAGCTCGATGCCCAGATCACCCGGCGGGCGCTGGAAGCGAATGTCGGTATCCCAGGCTAGCTCCGGGTCGTTTTCCACGCGCTTCATAAATTCCCGGAAGAAAGGCTTGGCCATGTATGCGCCCTGCCCGTATAGAAGGGATCGGAAGCGAATCCAGCGATCTTCTCCACCTACCCACGTGCCGACCACCAGGCGCGGCGTAATGCCCATGAACCAACCATCCACATAATCGTTCGTCGTACCGGTTTTACCCCCCGTATCGGATTTGAGCATACCCATTCCGGTGCCGGCGTATCGCAGCAGTTCCACCATGACGTAGTTGGCATTTGGGGGCAGGGCCGCTCGCTCTTCGGGCATTTCCCGGTAAATTACGCGGCCATTTCTATCTTCGATTCTGGTGATAAACATCGGCTTATTGTACAAGCCATTGTTGGCAAAGGTAGTGTAAGCGCCGGTCATTTCCATCACGGACAAATCGGTGGCACCCAGGCAAATGGCTGGTGTTTTGGGTACGCGGTGGCGACCGTTGGGATAACGCGCCGAGCTATCGATACCCATTTGGTGAATCAAACCACGCACTGGTTCGGTATCGCCCAGTTGTTTCATCAAATGAACGGATACCGTATTGACGGAGTTGCGCAGCCCTTGTTTGAGGTTCATGGGTTGGTTGGTATATTCACCGGTTGAATTTTGCGGCGTCCAGGATTGCAGCAGCCCGAAGTTGCCATCAGCGGGCGCAATGGTAGTTGCTACGTCATACACCTGATAGCAGGGTGAGAACCCCTGTTGTGCAATGGCGGTGGCATACACAAAAGGCTTGAATGTAGAACCAACCTGCCGGTTGATATTGATGTGATCGTACTGGAAATACTTGTGATTGACACCACCAACCCAAACCTTGACGTGGCCCGTAACCGGATCAACGGCGAGGATACCCGTTTGCAAGAACATGCGGTGGTATTTGATGGAGTCCAGCGGTGTCATAGTGGTGTCGGTCTCCATTTGGTCATTGTAAGCAAATACCTTCATGCGGGTTGGCGTGTTGAATTCGCGCTCCACGACTTCCTGCAGTTCATCCCACTTTGCTTGCAACGTCGGGAAAGAATCGCTGTTCAGCACGCGGCGATAGGCGGCTGCCAGGCTGCGGCTGATGTATTTTTTTTCCACCAGGTCGGCGATGTAGCCGGGCTTGCCAGCTTCGGCAATGATGCGCTCCACCTCCCGGTCGTCATCACTGAAGCGTATATCGTCAAATTCCTGCGACAGCCGATCGAGGATGTCGGTCATGTATTGGCTTCGGAGCGCCTGATAACGGTCGGAGGCGCGCACCAATCGCTTGAGTTGGTCGCGGCGCACATCGAGCGGAATATCCAGAGCAGAGCCGCTGCGGTAGGTCCAGGGGTCGAGGTTTTTCCAGCGTTTCCAGAAGGTTTCCTGCACCCGGGCCATGTTTTTCACCATTTCTTCCTCCGCAATTTGCTGCATTCTCGAATCAATGGTCGTATATACTTTCAAACCATCCCGGTAGATATCGTAAGTTGAACCATCGGGTTTTCGGCATTCTTCTTTATTTAAAATATCCTTGACGGTTTTTGCCAGTTCCATTCTGAAATAAGGCGCCAGCCCGTCGATATGGGTTTGGCGGGTGAATCGTAAGTTCATCGGTTTTTGGCGGTACTCGTTGTATATACCCTCCGAAAGCGCGTTGTTTTTCAGCATTTGATTCAGAACGACGTTTCGCCGGTTGAGCGTGATTTCCGGGCGGCGAAGCGGATTGTAGAGGGAAGGATTTTTCAGCATCCCCACGAGCAGGGCGGCTTCGTGCACGGCCAGCGAGTCGGGGGTGCGATCGAAGTAGATTTCGGAGGCGGCTTTGATGCCATAGGCGCCATTGATAAAGTTGAATTTATTGAGATACATTGCGATAATCTCCTCTTTGGTGTAGCGGCGCTCCAACCGAACGGCGATGATCCATTCGCGAAATTTCTGGAAAACGCGCCCAAGCCCCGAGGCGGTTTCACCGGTAAAAAGCTGCTTCGCCAACTGTTGCGTGATGGTACTCGCCCCGCCGGAACTGCTCTGCCCCAGCAGAACGGTTTTCACAGCTACCCTGCCCAGCGCCTGAAAGTCAATGCCACTATGTTTGTAATATCGCTCATCTTCGGTGGAAATCAGGGCATTGATCAGGTAGGGCGACAATTGGTCGTAAGTGACCGGCACGCGGTTTTCGGTGTAATAGCGCCCGAGCACTTTGCCATCTTCCGCGAAGATTTGGGTTGCCAGTTCGCTCTTGGGGTTTTCCAGTTGTTCTACGGAGGGCAAATTCGTGAACGACAAAATGATAAAAAGTAGTATGGTAGCGATGATGCCTGCGAATGTCAACCGCCACATCCACTTCACGATAGTTTTGTAAGTCGGATTTTCGCCGTTGTCCATCATGTACTCCTGGAATGTCATATTCGGATGTTTTGTATGATCGCCTGAATTTTAATTCTTTTTTGAAATAATACGCCGAGCAAAGCTATAAAAATTTGATAATCAAATTGTTGTTGTTTTAAACCTGTAAAACGAACCAGCTGTGAAACAAACCTTTTCGTTTTTTTTAGCGCCTTTGCGCGAGATAAAAGCGGCACGGACTATTGTGAAAAAAGCTTACGTAAAGATAAGCATTTTTGAAACACTGTACCAGCCAAAAACGAAAAGCGCCTCATCCATAGTGTTGAATGAGACGCTCTTTTGCCGGAAGCGGTCGAAATTATTCGACAATCACCTCGAATTGTACCTTTGCTTCCACATCCGGGTGGAGGTTGAGCGTAGCGTAGTAGGTTCCCAGCGCTTTTACTTCTTCCACTATCTCGATGTATTTGCGTTCGATATCAACGCCTGCCTGCTCTTTCAGGGCAGCAGCGAGCTGAACGTTGGTCACGCTACCAAACAGTTTGCCACTGGTACCCGCTTTGGCCCCGATTTTCAGCACAACGTCCTTCACCTTATCGGCAATAGCCTGATATTCGGCAATTTGCTTGGCTTCCACGGCGGCTTCGCGGCGTTTCAGGTCATCCAGCTTTGCGCGGTTAGCTTCATTGGCAACCAGCGCCAATCCCCTTGGGATCAAGTAATTGCGACCATAGCCATCCTTCACGCTAATGATGGTGTGTTTGTCGCCTACTTTTTCTATATCTTTTAGAAGAATAATTTCCATTTCTTTAAAAATTTGAAAGTTCAAGCTTGAAAGGTAACAAAGTCGTACCGTTTAGGTCTTTTCAGACTTTACCAGCAATCCCCTGCTGCATTACTTCAGCAAATCCGCGACGTAAGGCAGTAGTGACAAGTGCCGCGCGCGCTTAATCGCTGTTGATACTTTGCGCTGGTACTTCAAAGAGTTGCCCGTAATGCGTCTCGGCAAAATTTTGCCTTGTTCATTGATGAACTGTAGCAGAAAGTCGGGGTCCTTGTAGTCGATGTATTTGATACCATACTTGCGGAAGCGGCAGTATTTCTTGCGCTTCTGCCCGATTTTCGGATTACTCAAAAACTTGATGTCATCTTTATTGGCAGCCATTTTTTTTGCTTTTAGAATTTAAATAATGATTCACTCTTCCTCTTCTTTAGCAGCAGCGGGTGCAGGAGCAGGCGCGGCAACTTTCTTTTCCACCTCCTTCTTCGTGGCAGCTTTCCGTTCCTGTTCTCTTCGGTCTCGCGGTCTTTCTCTTTCGTCCGTATCTTTGCTGCTCTCTTTCTTCTTCTTGCTGCTACCGATCAGCCCTTTGCGTTTGTCGTCGTTGTACTTCACGCCATACTTATCGAGTGCAACCGTCAGAAAACGCATAATGCGCTCATCGCGACGGAGCGACAACTCCATGTTGCCAATAAAATCGCCGGTTTCCGACTCGAATTCGATGCAGTAATAAACGCCCGACTGGCGTTTGTTGATTGGATAAGCCAGTTGCTTCAGCCCCATTTCGTCCACATGTACGATATTGCACTTCTCGTTCTTGAGCAAATCGACATACGTCTGAGCTGTCGCTTTGATTTCATCGCCCGACAGCACTGGGTCCACGATGAAAGTAACTTCGTAATTTCTCATTTAATCAGACATATATAAGTTATGAAATAAAAAAAGCGGCTGCAAAGGTAGGTTTTTTCTTTGAAAGAAAGAAGATTACAGGG
>CAZFBU010000082.1:0-3713 GCA_964517175.1 uncultured Saprospiraceae bacterium | reverse complement strand
CTGGGGGTGTACCTGGCTTTTTACATCAATGAAAAAGCCAAAATAAATGAAGAAAGAAATGAAAGCTTGATTTTGATGAATTCCCTGATTAATGACCTTTCGGAAGACATCGAAACTTATGAATCATATCAAATTCCCGTGAATACCACACATCAGGAAAACGTAGAAAACTTGTTGAATTTGCTGTTGTCAGATAGTCTGGAGGAGATAAGTGCCCAGTTGCCGATAATTCTTGGCGTAGAGAATTACGTACCAACAACTTCTACGTATAGCTCGATGAAAGCTTCCGGAAAATTAAGGTTAATTGGTGATTTGGCGCTTCAGAAAAAGTTAAATAGTTATTACGAAGGATTAGTTATTGAGAGCACGAGAAAGGGGGAATATCAGGTTGATTTTTTCACGAACGAACTACTGACCTGGTTGACAAACAACGCAGATTTAATGGAAATGGAAATACTGAATAAAGACGAATTAATCGTTCTGAGAAACAAACTGATTATCTATCAATCGTTGATAGACCAAAAGACGGAATCGTATAAAATGTTAGTCGAGCATTCCAAAAAGCTAAAAGAACAGATAGAGTCTGTATTAAAAACTAAATAAAAAGCTTTTTTATTAAAAACCTGGATGCCGGGTTAAATGAGTGGACGAGATTTTGTGAACCTTTGAGATTGGCAAAATCTGAACAGCATTAAATAAAATACTTTGCAGCCCCCGGAAAAAGAAAAAGGACACCTGCAATGCGCAAGCGCCCTTTGTTCTTTTTATATCGCTGGTGAAGGTCGATTCAACCCTTCCCCCCTTCCACGATTCAACTCTACATTTACCCGCACTCCGAATAGCCGCAGCTCTTACAGATCAGACAGCCTTCCTTGTAAATCAGTCCGTCCGGATCTTCGCAGCTCGGGCAGGCTTCTTTCGTTTCTTTCGTGCCATCCGGGATGAATTTCTTCAACGCACGGATTACGCCATTCTTCCAGGTGCTGATGTAATCCTGCTCCACGTTCAAGCCCTGAATGAGGTGTACGACCTGCAGTAGCGGCATACCGTGACGCAGCACGCCGGAGATGAGCTTGGCGTAGTTCCAGTATTCTTTATCGAAAGAGCGGGACAAGCCCTCAATCGTTACGCGGTAGCCCTCGCGATCGACAAACTGGAAGTCGTAGCGGTTGTTGCCTTCCTCATCCGCCGCCTTAATGACCCAGCCACTCTCCACATAAGAAGGCAGGCTAAAGGTATCAATGGCACGACCGGTGAAAATCTCATACGGACGACCTTCGTACAAGCCGATGACCGCCATCCAGCTCTCGTCGTTGTTGCGGAAACGAACGATCTGAGCCTCCAGGCGCTCGGGGCGCTTGGGCGGCATCGTTTCGATGAATTTGCCCGTTGCTTCTTTCTCTTCTTTCTTTTTGTCAGCTATCAGCACCCCGGAGCGCGAACCGTCGCGGTAGATCGTACAACCCTTGCAGCCGACTTCCCAGGCAGTTTGGTAAATTTCCTTCACCATTTCCACCGTTGTTTCCTCGGGAACGTTCACCGTCACGCTGATCGAGTGGTCAACCCACTTCTGAATTGCGCCCTGCATTTTTACTTTCTGTACCCAATCGACGTCATTGGCAGTAGCGCCGTAATAAGGCGACTGTTTCACGATCTCTTCCAGTTCTTCGGGCTCGGCGTGGCGGATTTCATCCACATCAAAGCCATTGGCAGCCAGCCAGTCCAGGAATTTATGGTGGAAAACGTGGTACTCTTCCCAGTGATCGCCTACTTCGTCGATGAAAGAGACTTTCGCATCTTTGTCATTCGGGTTCACCTTGCGGCGACGCTTGTAAGAAATGAGGAAAACCGGCTCAATGCCCGAAGTCGTCTGCGTCATCAAACTCGTTGTGCCCGTCGGGGCGATGGTCAGCATGGCGATATTGCGACGGCCGTACTTGATCATGTCTTCGTACAGTTCTTTGTCGGCTTCGCGCAAGCGCTGTACAAATGGATTGTGCATTTCGCGGGAAGCGTCATATACTTCGAATGCGCCACGTTCCTTCGCCAGCGTCACCGAAGAGCGGTAGGCGTTCACGGCCAGCGTTTTGTGTACTTCGGTCGCAAATTCCGTTGCTTCTTCCGTACCGTACTGTAGCCCCAGTGCTGCCAGCATATCGCCTTCGCCAGTGATGCCAACGCCCGTGCGCCGTCCCTGCGTGCAGGTCTTACGAATCTTTTCCCAAAGTTCGCGCTCATTGCGCCGAATGAAGTCCGGCTCGGGATCGTCGTCGATTTTCGCCAGGATAGCATCAATCTTTTCCAGTTCCAGATCAATGATGCCATCCATCATGCGCAGCGCCAACTGAGCGTGGGTTTTGAATTTCTCAAAATCGAAATAGGCTTCTTTGGTAAACGGCTTCTCGACGTAGCTGAACAGGTTAATCGCCAGCAAGCGGCAGCTATCGTACGGGCAAAGCGGAATTTCCCCGCAAGGGTTCGTGGAAATCGTCTTGTAGCCCAAATCGGCATAGCAATCCGGTACCGACTCACGGATGACGGTATCCCAGAACAAAACGCCCGGTTCCGCTGATTTCCAGGCATTATAAATAATTTTGTCCCATAGCCTGGCTGCGTCGATTTCTTTGACGAATGTTGGCGCATCCGAATCGATCGGATATTGAAGCGTATATTTTTTATTTTCGCGTACTGCCTGCATAAATTCATCATGGATGCGAACGGAGACGTTGGCGCCGGTCACTTTGCCCGCTTCCATTTTTGCGTCGATGAAATCTTCCACATCCGGGTGTTTCACCGAAATGGTCAGCATGAGCGCACCGCGCCGTCCGTCCTGCGCTACCTCGCGCGTACTGTTCGAGTAGCGTTCCATGAACGGCACGATCCCCGTTGAAGACAGGGCGCTGTTCATCACCGGGCTACCCTTCGGGCGAATGTGCGACAGGTCGTGCCCCACGCCACCGCGACGCTTCATCAGCTGCACCTGCTCTTCATCGGCGCGCAAAATGCCGCCGTAGGAATCGGCACTGGAGCCGATCACGAAGCAATTAGACAAAGAAGAAATCTGGTATCTATTGCCGATACCCGCCATTGGGCTGCCCTGCGGTACGATGTATTTGAATGCGCGTAGCAACTCGTACAATGTCTCTTCCGGTACGGGGTTTTTGTATTTAGTTTCAATTCGGAATAACTCAGCTGCGATGCGGCGGTGCATTTCGTCGGGCGTGCGTTCGTAAATATTGCCGAAAGAATCTTTCAGCGCATATTTATTCAGCCAGACATTAGCTGCCAGTTCATCGCCTTCGAAATACACGGTAGCCGCTTTGAGTGCCTCTGCGTGAGGGATAGGGGTGTGTCCCTGCTCTTTTGCAGCCTGTGGGATTTTTTCTAAAACTTCCATAGTGCCCTAGATTTTTTGGATAGAATAATGGTTTAAGTAAAATCAGTTTTCTCGTATGTTCAAGCTGTGGATTAGCCTTCGGCCGATAGGCTGCGAGATGTTGACGTGCCTGTAATTAGTTTTTTGTTATCCACAAAATAAACCCAGGTTATTCACATAAAAATGTGAGTTATCCACATCTGACCACAAGTTTTAAACATGTTTTGGATACCGAAGATACGAGATTTTCAAAGGAATGGAAAGATTTTTTATCCACACATGTGGATAACTTAGCTAAAATACCGTCTTCGCTGAGTTTCTGATTTTTTATACTAAG
>CAZFBU010000081.1:8072-19823 GCA_964517175.1 uncultured Saprospiraceae bacterium | reverse complement strand
AAGACATAAATATAACATGGTTCACGTGCTTACTCATTTCTGAAAAAACGGCGCAATTTAGCCCTTAAACGCTTCTGCGTAAAATGATGCCACACCCGAAAACTCCAGATAATAGCCAACACAACAACGCCGGCGGAAAGCAGAAAAATAATGCTGAAGCTGAACCCCGCATCAAGCATCAAACCAAAAACGATAGGGCCAACAGCCGTACTCAACACCATAACCGTGGTGAAAAGACTTCGCACACTGCCAATAATATCTGTACCGTAAACTTCAGCGAGCAGCGCATTTTTGATTGTGCTGCCTGCGCCATTCGAAAAACCAAATAATGCAAGTGCAATCGGGTAAGTGACTGGCGCATGAATGGCAGCCAGGAGGCAAAGTCCGATAACATAAGTCACCATATAAAAAGGAAAGACGCGCCGGGCCGACAGCCGGTCTACCACGGGTCCGGATAGCAGCATTGCCAAAGCATTCGCACCGGCAAATGCAGCCAGCGAACCGGCCACCCAACTTCTTTCCCACCCTCGCTCATCGCCCAGTTGCACCTGAAAAAACAGCACAGCGGTATTCAAATAAGCGACCATAAAAACGGCAGGCAGAATGATCCAGAAGAGGTTCGTGCGCAACAACTGAAGCGGGTTGAAGGGTTTTCCGGAGGAGCCAGACGCACCGGTGGCAACGCCATTGCCGGGATGCGTGAGCGATCTCGCCTGCCCTTTCAGCAAAAAGAGCACCAATGGAATGACGACTATCCCCAAAAAAACAGCGGATAGCTGCAACGTGGAGCGCCACCCAACCAAGCCGATCAAAAAGGCAATGGTGAGCGGCAGCGTAGCTTCACCGACAGGATGGCCAAGCGTTGCCAGGCTAATAGCTTTGCCGCGGTTGGCAACAAATGCGCGTGCCATCGTCGAGATGGAAGTATGGCTCATCAGTCCCTGCCCGAAAAAGCGAACACCGTAAAAACCCAACAAAACCATGGCCGGGTGTATTGAAAATGAAAGTACCAGTTGCGCGCCAATAAGTCCGAGCAATACCATCATCGCAAACCGGGCCAATGGCAGTACATCCACGTAGCGGCCGGCCCAGGTGAGCGTAAATGCGCTACCCAACGTCCCTGCCGCGTAAAGCGAACTCAGTGCGGTGTTGCTCAAATCGAATGCAGCCCCGATCTCCGGTACGTACATCGAAACGAGGAACGTTTGTCCAAACCCCGAGAAGAAGGTCAGCACAAAACCAAAAAAAATCAGCGTGCGATGCTTCCAAATAAATGCGGTGAATCCAGACATAACGTTTGTTCTACCATTTGCCGCGAAAATAAGAATATGCCGGTAGAATTTGCATGCAAATAATGTCTGGGCAACTCATTTGTAGTGTTTTTCGCTTCTCGCAATACAAGTAGCTAATAATGAAAATTTTAACCGGGTTTATTTTCCCGAAAAGTTAATCAAATAACGATAAGTAAAAACAACTACCCGAATCCGGGTTGAACCGCAGAAAATGCTGTCCCGGTTTCTTATGCGGCGCAAAACAGATTTGTTATTTGATCGTCCACCCGCCGCTCCAGTCATCCGGCGGCGCGACCAGCCCCAGCTTTCCCTCCGCATCTTCGGCGGAAAGGATCATGCCCTGGCTCTCGATGCCGCGTAGCTTGCGTGGGGCGAGGTTGGCCACAATGACCACCCGCTTGCCCACCAGCGTTGCCGGGTCAAAGTGTTTGGCGATACCCGACACAATGGTCCGTTGCTCGAAACCCAGGTCCACCGTGAGCTTGAGCAGTTTATCCGCTTTTTCTACCTTTTCGGCGGCAGTGATAACACCGGTGCGCAGGTCGAGTTTTGCAAAATCGTCGTACTGGATTTCTGCTTTCAGCGGCTCGTAGGTGTTCGTGGGTGCGCTTTCGGCTTCCTTGATGGCTGCCAGTTTTTCGCGCTGGCGATTCACGATTTCCAGTCGGCTGGAATCCTTGCGGTCATTGATTTTCGCGAATAAAATCTCCGGCTCGCCGACCTTGTGACCGGCTGAAATCAACGCTTCGCCTTTGTTTAATTTTTCTAAAACCGTTTCCAAATCCCCGCGTTGCAACGCCGGCAAATTCAGCAGTTTGCGAATGCGCGGTGCGGTAAACGGAATAAACGGCTCGCTCAGAATGCTCAGCAAGGCAACGATTTGCAAACAAACATACATACAAGCCCTGATCTCCGGGCTGTCGGGGTGGTCTTTGTAAATTTTCCACGGCGATACATCCTGGAGGTAGGTGTTGCCCCAGCTCGAAATTTCCAGAAAATGAAGCGCCGCCTGCTTGAAACTGAATGCATCCAACTCAGCGGTTAATTTTTCCGTAATATCCTGAACTTCCGAAAGTTGATCGCGCAGATCAATGTCTGTTTCCGGCACTGTACCATCGAAATATTTATGCGTCAGCACAATCACCCGATTGACAAAATTGCCAAGATTATCCGCCAGTTCCTTGTCGTGAAAATCAACAAATTCATCCCAGGTGAAATCGCTGTCGCGGTTTTCCGGCATGTTGCGCGTCAGCGCCCAGCGCAGGGCATCTTCCTTGTTAGGAAAATCCTTGAATTCTTCCAAATATTGATCCTGCTCGATACCCCAGCCCCGCGACTTGGAGAATTTTTCGCCTTCAAAATTCAGGAACTGGTTCGCCGGAACGTTTTTGGGCAGGGCAAATTCGCCGTGCGCGCGTAGCATCGCCGGGAACACAATGCAATGGAAAACAATATTGTCCTTGCCAATAAAATGGATCAATTCGACATCGTCGCCCTTCCAATACGCCTCCCAGTTTTTGCCATTTTCGATGGCCCACTGCTTGGTAGAGGAGATGTAGCCGATGGGCGCATCAAACCAAACGTACAGCACCTTGCCGGCGGCTTCGTCGAGCGGTACGGGGATGCCCCAATCGAGGTCGCGCGTGATGGAGCGCGGGTTCAGCCCGCCATCCAACCAGGACAAGCACTGCCCCACTACGTGTTTTTTCCATGCTTTTGGGTCGTGGTTTTGTTCGCCATCCAGCATGCCATCTTTGATCCAGGCGCGCAGCCAGGCTTCGTGCTTATCGAGCTTGAAATACCAGTGTTTGGTCTTTTTCAGGACAGGCGCTTTGCCGCTCAGCGTGGATTTGGGGTTTATCAACTCCAGGGGCGACAAATCTTTGCCGCAGTTTTCACACTGATCGCCGTAGGCATTTTCAAAGCCGCAGTTGGGACAAGTGCCGGTGATGTAGCGATCGGCCAGAAACTGGTCGTAGTCCTCATCGTAGTATTGTTCGATAAAGCGCTCTTCAAATTCGCCCCCTTTTTCGTACAATTTCAGGAAAAAATCCTGGGAAGTCTGATGGTGCAAAGGCTCGCTGGTGCGATGGTAATAATCGAATGATATGCCAAGTTTGGCAAACGTTTCTTTATTCAGATGATGATATTTGTCGATGATTTCTTGGGGAGAGATGCCCTCTTTCTTCGCCCGGATCGTGATCGCCGCGCCATGTTCGTCCGAGCCGCAAACCCAAACCACATCCTTTCCCAGCAGGCGCAAATAGCGCACGTAGATATCCGCCGGGAGATAGGCACCCGCCAGATGACCGAGGTGCAGGGCGCCATTGGCGTAAGGCAAAGCCGAGGTAACCAGATATTTCTTGCTCATGTATTTTATTTTAGGAGGCGGAGCGGGTTGAGTAGGTTTTGAACGTAAAAAATCCTTCTCCACTTTCTCCACTTTCAAAAGTGCGAATATACGCGAATGCCAACGCCAAAGGAAGGAATTTGGTTTCAAATTGCCGGTGCGGACCGGATTTTGTTAACAAAAAAGTGGTGCACAATTTCGTAGCGGAGGAGGGCGTTCTTTGATCAGGAATTTTCAAACAGTCTTTATTTCGCAAGTGAAATGGGCTTTTTTTTGAAAAACCTGCTCACATTTTCGTGAAAATGTTAATTTTTGGACATCTTTTTTGCTTTCACAATATGAAAAAGTGAACAGACGTTTTTACCTTTGTTAAACACAACGACTTGAAACGGACCGCAATGGTCGTTCAAAACACGCTTTACATTCCGACAAACAATAATTATCGGTACAAAAAATTTGCACAGAAACTGCTTTGCTACGAACCGTTTCCCCTTTTTTGGTTCTTTAGTGAGCGTGTTTCCAGTAAAGATTATAACTGGGGTTTAGTTTTTTAGAGGGCGATGTAGCTCTGGCTACCGCCCTTTTTTTATTTTCCCTATTGGTCTATCTCTCCGACCGGCTGCTTATCTTTGCGGCCAATACAACCAATACCATGCATATACGACCCTTCAAAGCGCTTCACATAAACCCGGACCGGGCAATAGACAATCCTTCCTTTTTCAATACCGTGAAAGAGCGCTATCTGGATTATCTGCAAGATCAATTTTTTGAAAAAACCGACGCGCCTGCCTTGTTTCTCTATCGCATTCAGGCAGCTCAGCGCGGATATACAGGCGTTATCGCCTGCACCGAGGTACGGGATTATCTTCAGGGAAATATCAAAAAGCACGAAAACACCATCCGCCGCGACGAGGAGAAGCAAATGCGCCTCACACTGGAACGCCAGGCTGCCGTAAAGCCAATTCTGCTCACTTATCCCGAAAATGAAGCTATTGATGCCTGGATTGCGCAGTACACGACCCGACACGAAGCCCATTTTGAAGTTGATTTCCCTGCCGAAGGGCAACTGCATCGCATCTGGACGGTGGACAAAAAGTCAGACATTTTACAGATCCAGAAGCTATTTGCCACTCATATACCCCACGCCTACATCGCCGACGGACACCATCGCCTGTCGTCCACGGCCCTCCTGTGCGAAACCACCAAGAGTAAAGCCATCCGCAAAATGTACAGCGAGCTGTTTTGTGCTTTTTTCCCTTCCGGGCAATTGGATATTCTGGAATTCAACCGCGTGCTTGAGCTGCCGTCTCCGCCAAACCTGACCGCCTTTCTGGAAACCCTGCGCACCTACCTGGAACTGACGCCCATCGCCATAGGCAAAAAACCGGCACAGCCGCACCAGATGACGCTTTGCACGGTGGAAGGTTGGTACGATTTGCGCTGGCGACCGGAAGTGCTGGCAGAATTTGCGAAGGAGGAAGCCATACTGGATACGATGCTCCTGAACGAAATCGTCCTGAAACGCATGATGGGGATCACCAATGTGAGCGAAGATAGCCGCATTGATTATGTAAATGCCCAAAAAGGATTGGAAGGGATGGCGGAAAAAGTGAACACCGGGCGCAACGTGGTGGGGTTTTGTCTGTATCCGGTGCAATTTGCCGACCTGGTGGCCATCTCCGAAGCCGGAAAAGTGCTGCCGCCCAAGTCCACCTGGTTTGAGCCGCGCATGAAAAATGGATTGATCGTAAAACCCTATGAAACAGCAAAATAGGCAGTAGAATATGCCCAACGCCCAACCCGCATTTCTGAAAGTTGTCGCTCTGCACCTACCTTTATTGAAAAAGCGCATATAATTCCGTCAAAATTGCTATTTTACCAACAAAAATCGGAAAAAAAATGGCAAAGACAAATACGATTGACAGACGAAACTGGCTGAAAACAGCCGGTTTGGCAGGCGCTTTTTCTATGTTTGGCGGCGCTGCGGCATTCGCCAATCCATTCGAGCGAGCGATAGCGCCGGATGATTTTGCGGAAACACTGGTGCGGCTGAGTTCTAATGAGAATCCCTACGGGCCCTCCGAGCGCGTGCGCAAGGCGATGATCTCCAACTTTGAGAATGTGTGCCGCTATCCGTTTTCCTACACGCGGGAACTGCTGCAGATGATCGCAGACAAACACGGCGTCACGACCGACCACGTGGTGCTCTGCGGCGGCTCAACGGAAGGTCTGCGCGTAGCGGGCTTGATCTATGGCATGGAAGGCGGAGAAATTGTGGCCCCGAAACCTACCTTCCTGGCAATGCTGAACTATGGCGAGCAATTTGGCGCACACATCCACGAAGTACCCGTTGGCGAAGACCTCGGGCTGGACCTGGAAACGATGGAAAAACGCATCAACAACAAAACCGGACTGGTATTCGTGTGTAACCCCAACAACCCCACGGGCACGCTGCTACCGGCAGCGAAGATGCGCGATTTCTGCGACCGCCTCTCCAGCCGGACGATGGTATTCTCGGACGAAGCGTACTTTGATTATATCACAGAACCGGATTACCCTTCGATGGTCGAACTGGTAAAAGAGGATAAAAATGTGATTGTTTCGCGCACTTTTTCCAAAGTGTATGGTTTGGCAGGCATCCGCATCGGTTACTTAATCGCCCGTCCGGATATTGCCCGAAGGCTGAATCAAAACCTGATGGCAAATACGAATGTGCTGGCAATTTTTGCGGCAATTGAAGCGATGAAAGATCCGGAATTTTACAAAATGAGCCTGGCAAAAAATGAAGAAGGCAAAGATATTCTGTACAAAACCTTTAACGATCTGGGGCTGAGGTACGTGAAATCACACGCCAACTTCGTCTTTTTTGAATCGGGCAGAGACATTCGCGAGCTACAGGGCGAGTTTTTCATGCGCGGCATCCAGATCGGGCGGCCGTTCCCGCCATTCCTGAATTGGTGCCGCATTTCAACCGGCAAAGTGAACGAAGTACAGGCTTTCGCAAAAGTATTGCGGGAAGTCATGTAATGAAAAAACCGGAGGACGGAAGCAAGCGCTCAGGTATCGCATCCGTCCATCCTCCGGTTTTGCAGCGTATCAATTTGCCGTACGGATCGTCGTGCTTTCCTGAATCCAGCAGCCAACGAAAAAGCTATCGCCTTGCTTCAGGTTGCGCTGGAAAATATCTTCCACCGTTGGCATATATTGGCTGTAGCGAGCAATCATTTTATTGGCTTCTGACGCGACGCTTGAGTCCACGCGTTTGGCTCGATTCCACATATCAATGGCGGGCCACACCACGATCTGGCTATCCCAGCCGCGCCCCGGACCGCACAACGGGCCGCTGGAGGCATACAAGCGCCCGATCAGGAGGTAGGGCTCGCCCCAGCCGGGTCTTACGTCGGCAGCCTGCAGGGCATACTGCCGCGCCTGCGGGAAATTTTTCAAATGCGCGTAGTAAATCTTCGATACCGTGAGTAGATATTGTGCCTTTTTATCCTGATCGTCTGTTTCGTCGGCGGCTTTCTGAAAGTTTTCAATGGCACACGGATAATCGGCGCTTTTCAGGCAATCATAAGCATCGCGGGCCACCGTTGAACCTTCCGGTCGGCAGTTTTCGTTGCCAATGCGGATCAGTTCACGAAACTCTTCGTCGGTTTCCGGGCAGTTGGCCCAGGTGAGGCGCGCGTAAACCGTCCGCACATTGTCGCAGTCATCGGGCGCATCCAGAAAGTCCTGATAGTACTTATTTTTGTAATATTCACAATCGTAAAAACCGCGTACTGTTTCAAAAGCTTCCAGCCGTTCCGGAGCGTATTGCGCTATGATTTTCCAGCGATCGCAAGCGCCTCCCTCGCAGTCTTCCAATCCTTTGGCAATGATGTCGCGCACGATTTGCTGGTACTTTTGCGCTTCCGCCATGCTGATTTGCTTATCTTCAAAATACAGATCAACCATCAGCGACGTGAATGGGTTTATGACAAAATCGGGTGCATCGACGCCCTCTTTATCAATCGTCTCTTTGAACATTTGATAAATTTCCATTTTTGAAGCCCGGTCGGGATATTTGTAGTACAGGTCAAATGCCTTGCGGGCGGAGGCGTACATATCATCGGGATAGCACACTTCCATCTGATCGTACAGCATGAATATCGTATCGAGATAGCGATCTTTCAGCGCCTGATCTTCCGTTTGCGACATAAAGCGCTCGTAAAAAAAGACGCCATCGTTGAATACCGTATTGCGCTGGCCATCCGCAGCCGGTGCAACACGATATACCTTTTTCCAATAATCAAATGCGGTTTTGTAATCTTCTGCTTTGATAAAATCCCGGTATAGCACATAGTCCTCAATTGCTCTGTCCGGATCCGGGGCATAGTCAAACGTTGGGCATGGCACATCCTCTACGGGGCGTTCCGGCTTGGTGGCAGGGGTGGTTTCCGGTGCCGGTGGCGGCGTGGCTTTGGGCGTACAGGCGACTGCAAAAATGAAAGCACCCAGCAAAAATGAGATTGATATTTTCATAGCATTTGAGAATTTTTAATTTACAGAAAACAAAACTCCGGAATTTGTTCCAGAAAAACGAAAAGCTTCGCCCCCAATTGGAACGAAGCTTCTCCTGAAGGCGATATGTCGATGTTTTTTATTTGAATCGAAGCGTGACTGTTTCGCCGATCCAACAACCTACCCGCACCGAATCACCCTCGCCCAGGCTGCGCTGGAAGCCATCTTCACGCAATGGCTTGGAGCCGTTGTAACGACCAATGCGCTCGTTGGCATCGCTGGCTACGTCGCCGTCAATAGATTTTGCGTAAGCGTATTTTTCCAATGCCGCCAAAATAGCCAGGCGGGCATCCCAGTTGCCGTCACCACAGCTGGCGCTGCTTCTGGCGTACATATCGCCAATGAGCAGGTAGGGTCTTCCCCAGCCCGATCGCAGGCTGGCAGCCTTGCGGGCATTTTCCCGTGCCGAATTGTACTGGCTAAACTGCCAGGTCTGGATATAAGCGATGGAGTAATAAAACTGAGCTTTTTTCTCCGGGTCTTCCTCTTTTTCAATGGCTTCCTGGTACTTGGCAACCGCTTCTTCGTACTTACCTTCTCTTTGCAGGATGGCCGCATAATAGCCAGAGTTCGTTTCGCGGAGCACCAATTCGAGGCTGTCGTTGATAGCCTTCGCCAGTTTTTCGTATTGAACACGGACGCTGGCAACCGTTGCATCCGTTGTATCGCAGCCTTGTGAAGTAAGCTTCCTATATACGTATTTTACGGTTTCCAGATTATTCCTATCCTCTTCGTAAGTAGGTATGAGCTTTTTCTTGAAATATTCGCAATCAAATACCTCATCAGCAATAGGTGCCAGGTGACTTTCCATCGCGCCCAAACCTTGTCCGTAGTATGGACCAAACTGCTTGTTATTCGCCTGGTTGTGTTCGGCAATAGCCGTCAGTTTTTCGGTCATTTGCACCACTTCCTCTTTGGTGATATTTCCATTTTTGTAGTGGTGGGTCATCAGTTGCCCCATGGGGTCCAATACGATGTACTCCGTGTTGTTGCCACCAACTTCAATGGCTTTTTTGAAGGTATTGTAAGTATCGATCGACATACCAAAGCTGGGCAGGTAGTAAAACATATCGTAGCCTTTGCGCCCGAGCAGGAATGCTTCGTTTTTGTAGCACTGCATTTGCTCGTCATAAAGGCGGGCGATGGCTTCGGCATACTCTTTTTTCTTGGTTGCATCGTCGGTTTTGTTGTGCATCGCCATGTAGAGCTTGCGGCCATCAGCGTAGTGCGTAGCGCGCTGCCCATCGGCCGCTGGTGCACTGTCATATACTGTCTTCCAATTATTGAAAGCAATATTGAAATCTTCGGTACTGATTTGTACCAGATCAGCAGGCTGTTTATCTTTCAAATATTGACGATAAACGGAGTGCGCGCTGGTCAGTTCATCTTCATTGGGCTTGCCCGTCCAGGTTTCACACTGGGCCATTACTGTTGCCGTCAATGAAAAAGTTAGCGTAAGAGCTATAAAAATACGGAGTAGCATTTTCATTTTAATTAAATTTACGTTTAAAGAACCATGTATTATCATTCAAAGTAAATCCTAGAGTCATTTGTACAAACTGTTCCTGGATGGCGTTGGATAAGCCGAATTCCCCGGCTTCCACGCTTATGTTGACAAAGGATATCTGCTGCCGCGGGCGCACAATAGGCAGCCCCAGCCCCAGCGAAAAGCTATAGCTTTGCAGTTGCTCGCCATTGACCTGTCGGGGGTCAGTTTCGTAGGTAAAACCGGCGCGATAACGCACCCGGCGCAGAAAGCGATCATAGGAATCGAACTGCGGTATCCACTCCAGCCCCACGGAGAGCCGGTTGGCGTCCACCAGCGAAACGAGACTTTCGGGCTGGGCATTATTCTGGTATTGGCTCCATGCACCAAAGCTGTACTCTGCACCTACCTTGATTTTGTTGAGGTGTTCGTAGGTAACTCCCGCCGTCCATTGTGCCGGTAATTGCCCTCGTCCTTCTTCGCCAATGCTGTACACAAGCGTATCCGTGTTGGCGTAGGAAATATCGCGCTGGTACAGCCGGCTGGTATTCGTTGTGAAACTGGTAGCGCTGTTTCCATAGGCACCCAATATAAAGCGCCGTTGGTATATGTCGTTGGCGTTCTTCTCGCCGAGGCCGAGCGCGTACTGCACCCCGGCGCTCCAAAGGAAGCCATTGACGCTGAATTCGTCCAGAAAGTCCGTACTGTAAGCCAGGTTCAGACTATCAAACTGGATGCTACGACTCCGCGACAATTTTCCGAATAAATAGCCAATGTTGATCCCAACGGAAAGGTCTTTGTATTTGATGCCGTTGCCCCATGACAGTTGGTATGTACCGCCTTTCCCTTTGAAAGCATTGGATGTAACGCCCAGTTCGTTCCCGTTTTCAACCTGTGCCCGAATGTCATACCCCACGGAAGTATAGGGTAAAACGGCTAAGCTCATGCCGAAATTCCAGGGCGATTCGCGCTTGTCGAGCACGCTGCTGATCGGGTTGATGAGCGGGAAGCCCAGCGCCAGGTAGTTCAGATTACCGCTCCAGATATCGGAAGACCTGTTGCCATCCTGTAGATTGGCATATCTCCCGAAGACACCCACCTCAAATGCCGTAGCTTCCAGATAAGGCAGGGAAGCTGGGTTTTGGATATTGAGGTGATAAGGGTTGTTGAAAGCGGCTGTCAAGCCAGCCATGCCGCCCTGTGCTGCGAAGAACTGATTGACCGGGTCGCCCAGACCGAACCTCGAATAGGGAGAATTCCCATTGGGTCGGATATTGCTGCTCTGCGCAAATAACATGCCAGCAAAGCAACACATGCCCATCAACACAAAAATTCTTCTCCTAAAGCTCGACATTATAGTTTAAAATTTTATTCAGCCCGCTAAGGACTAAATTTGGATTCACAAATATCTGGCTTTTCAAATTTTTAACAAAAAAATCTATGCTCCCACCGGTTAAAATAACGTTAATCTCCCCCCATTCGCTTCTACACCAAGCTATAAAACCTTCAATTTCCAGGATAATTCCGAGTTGCGCGCCGTTGCGCATCGCCGATTCGGTACTGTAACCGATCAGATTCTCGGTTTCTCCGATCGCCACCGGGGGCAAATTTGCCGTAAAATGATGCATTGCCCGAAGGCGCATCTCCAAGCCGGGCGCAATATTTCCACCCGGATACACCCCATCCCATCGCAGCAAATCGTACGTAATGCACGTTCCTGCGTCGATGACTAAGCAATTTTGGTCAGGAAACATTTCAAAAGCACCTACGACCGCCGCCAGCCGGTCTTTTCCCAGTGTTTCCGGGGTCCTATAAGTGTTTTGAATGGGTAGTGGTGTTCGCGTACCCAACTCGATGCAAAAGAAATTTTGCCGCAGATACGCTTCCATGTCTTCGGGCATTTTACGCCCTACATTTGAAAAGATGACATTTTTGACGTTTTGGTTGGTTGCCAATTTTTTTATTTTTTCCAACGTCCACGTCTCCCATATCTGCTTTTCGACCAACGCACTCCCCTCAAACAGCCCGATCTTCGTGCGGGTATTACCGATGTCAATCGC
>CAZFBU010000081.1:0-7972 GCA_964517175.1 uncultured Saprospiraceae bacterium | reverse complement strand
ACGCACTCCCCTCAAACAGCCCGATCTTCGTGCGGGTATTACCGATGTCAATCGCTAAGTTCAAGCCTGGATATTTAGATATTTATCCGCCTTTCGACGGATTGAGATATTTAGATATTTATCCGCCTTTCGGCGGATTGAGATATTTTGATATTTATCCGCCCTTCGGCGGATTGGGATATTTTTATCGATTCTCTCTCAATTTTTTGATGTAAATATTGAGTTTCAAATGCAAATCTTTCAGTTTCGATAAAATAGCATCGTATCTTGGTGTTTCAATCAAATTTCGCTGCAATGCTTTTTCAAGCCATGTTTTTGTTTCCAAAAGCGAACCTCTCGCGTAATAGCTGAACGTTTTTCGATCACCAAAATGATAACGCCCATATCCCTCAGCAATGTTAGCAGCAATCGAATCGACCGAGCGAACTATTTGCTTGCCTAATGTATCTCGTTCAAAATAATGCCAATGCTCTACCACCTGCCATACATCTTCCCCGATTTCCATTGCCTGTTTATAAATATCCAATTCTTCTAATGGAATATACTTGTCGGACATGTGTGTAAATTTGAATTTCAAAACCTAAATATCCCAATATCCTAAATATCCTAATACCCTAAATATCCTAATACCCTAAATATCCCAATACCCGAACCTAATGCCTAAAATGCCGCGTACCCGTGAATATCATCGCCATATCGTGTGCGTCGCAATAGTCAATGCTATCCTGATCTTTCACCGAGCCGCCCGGTTGCACCACTGCCGTAATGCCTTCCATATCAGCGATTTCCACACAATCCGGAAACGGAAAAAACGCATCCGACGCCATCACCGCACCTTTCAGGTCGAAGCCAAAAGCCTTGGCCTTGGCGATCGCCTGTTTGAGGGCATCCACGCGCGAGGGTTGCCCGCAGCCCATACCGATCAGTTGATTGTTCTTCACCAGCGCTATCGCGTTGGATTTCAAATGCTTCACGCAAATATTGGCAAACAGCAAGTCATTAATTTCCTGCATCGTCGGGGCTTTTTCCGTCCGTTGCTCAAAATCCGCCGCTGTTTCAATTTTCAGATCGGTATCCTGCTCCACCACGCCATTCAGCAAGCTGCGGAAACTGCGCTCCCGCACAAAGAAGTCTTTGATTCGCAGCAAAATACGGTTCTTCTTAGCCGACAATAACGCCAGCGCATTCGCATCAAAATCCGGCGCGATCAGTACTTCGTAAAACAATGGATCGATCTCCTGCGCCGTCGCCAGATCAACCGCACGATTGCACACAAAAATACCGCCGAAAGCGGACACATTATCGCATTCCAGCGCTGCCTTCCACGCATCCAGCAGTGTAGAGCGCGTCGCGACGCCACAGGTATTGGTGTGCTTTAGAATGGCAAATGTGGGCGTTGCTTCCCGGAATTCGCGCATGATCTGCACCGCCGCGTCAATATCGACGAGGTTGTTGTAAGAAATGGGTTTGCCATTCAGTTTGTCGAATATTTTTTCAAAATCGCCAAAGAAAACGCCGCTCTGGTGTGGGTTTTCGCCGTAGCGCAAAATGTCGGAACGGTGAATGCTGTATTTGAAGGCGATATCCGCTGTGCCTTCGTTGAAGTAATTGAAAATCGCGATATCGTAATTGGAAGAAACCTTGAACGCCCGGCGCGCCAGTTCCTTGCGATCTTTTTGGCTGGTGCTGCCCTGTTTCTCTTCCAGCAGTTGGAGCAGGATTTCGTACTCGGCTTTGGAAGGCACCACCACCACATCTTCGAAGTTTTTCGCCGCCGCCCGGATCAGTGAAATGCCGCCAATGTCAATTTTCTCGATAATCTCCGCTTCGTCGTCGGTCTCCGCTACCGTCTGCTCGAACGGGTACAAATCCACAATCACCAGATCAATTTCCGGGATTTCATATTGCTGCAACTGCGCCCGGTGCCCTTCCTCGCGCCGCGCCAGGATGCCGCCAAACACCTTCGGGTGCAGGGTTTTCACGCGCCCATCGAGGATGGAAGGATAGGAAGTCAGGTCTTCGACTGCGACCACCGGCACGTCCATTTTTTCGATGTATGCCTGGGTGCCGCCGGTAGAATAGATCGTCACGCCCAGTTCGTGCAGTTTTCGGATAATCGGTTCAAGCCCGTCTTTATTGTAAACGGAAATCAACGCCGAGTTAATTTTTTTGGAAGCCATGGTAGAACTGATGATTGCTTATTGTAAATTGTGTTTGGATGTTATGCGTCCGAAAACCAAAACACCCTGGCACCATTATTCAAAAAGATGTGCAAAGGTAAGGATTCTGATCGAGAAGTGGAAAGGGAATTTGCAGGTAGAAAAAGTATATGCTACTGATTCTCTGTTTTTTTCCACACAATTTCCACAATTTCCGGGCTCGAATGGAACATTTTGGTCACCTTGATCTCATAGTTTCCAATGTTGAAAACCTCACCGGAAGCAGGCATCGTTTCTGAGGTATTAAACAATAAGCCCGAAAGCGTCAGGTAGTCTCTTTTAATGGGCAACGGCTCGGGCAGGTAATCGTTGATCTCGTCCAGGTTGCGCTGCGCCTGAACGCGATAGGTGTATTCGCCGGTTTTTTCCACAATAGGCACTTCCTGGTCGTACTCGTCCTGAATTTCGCCCACCAACTCTTCGAGTATATCTTCCAGCGTGACAATGCCGACCGTGCCGCCAAATTCATTCACCACCACCGCAAACTGCGTGCGTTCTTTCTGGAATTGCCGCAGTAAGTGTAAAATTTTGCGATTCGTATTTACAAAAATAACCGGCCGAATAAGGTCTTTCAGTTCCTTGTCGGTCGGGGTGACGCGCTCGGTGAGCATATCTTTGGTCATCACAATGCCCAGGATGTTGTCGATCGACTCATTGTAAACCGGGTAACGCGAGTAGCCTTCCTCTATTGCAACTTTCATCGCTTCCTCCAGCGGCGTATCGATGCTGAAGGAGAAAATTTGTGTCCGCGGGCGCAGGATATGCTTCACCAGCCGGTCATCAAAATCAAACACATTCTGGATCAACTCCCGTTCGGAAGTTTCAATCGCACCACCCTCGGCGCTCTCGGCAATGATGAGCTTCAGCTCTTCTTCGGTATGCACTTCCGCGTGCGGTACGGGCTGAATGCCGATTAGTTTGAGAATAAAATTCGCGAAGCCATTCAGCACATAAATGAAAGGCGAAAAAATGATGTAAAAAAAGCGCATGGGCAGGGCAACCCAGAGCGTGGTCGGCGTCGGGAAGCGAATCGCCACCGACTTGGGCGCCAGCTCGCCAAACACAATGTGCAGCACCGTGATCAGCGCAAAGGCGATCGGCAGCGCGATCTGGTGCGCCAGCGCTTCACTCATCTCAAAACCCATGCCGTGCATGATGGAAATGATGATGCTCGATACCACGCCTTCGCCGATCCAACCCAGGCCCAGGCTCGCCAGCGTAATGCCCAACTGCGTTGCCGCGAGGTAGGCATCCAGATTAGCCACTACATTTTGGGCAATGCGCGCGTTGAAGCCGGTCTTGATTTGAATCTGCGAGGTACGCACCTTTACGATGGCAAACTCCGCCGCCACAAAAAAGCCGTTGAGCAATACCAGAAAGATCGTTAGAAATATGTCGAAAACCATGATTGTATTTGTCTTTAGCCTGTACCTGCAAAGAAACGAGATTTTTGGGAAATTTTTGGTAGTTGTGATGAAGAAGGAAGAACTAGAGAATGGGAAATATATCAGATACGATCTTCATAGATTGCTGCTTGATCCATGACCACATCAAAAAAAATCGGAAGCCGACAGCGTTGTCCCGATTGCCCGGAACGTTCCTGCCGCGAATCGCGACCCGGCAGCTGCTATTACTGAACAAACGACAAACCACCAATTGTCCGGGTTTTGTACCTTCGTAAAATTCTAAAAATTCAAATGCCCCACGCAATGATGCAGAACGACGAACCCGAAATCGGTATTGTTATCCTGGCTGCCGGCGCTTCCACGCGCATGGGGCACCCCAAGCAACTGCTGAAATGGCAGGGAGAAACGCTCATCCGACGGATCGTAAACGCCGCTCTGGCAACCGCTAGCCCCACGCTAGTGGTGCTTGGCGCAAATGCCGCCCGAATCCGCCCGGAAGTCCCGAATAAACCCATTCTAATCGTTGAAAACAAAGACTGGCAGCAGGGCATGAGCACATCGGTACGCGTGGGGCTGCAGGTTTTGCTGGAGGCGCACCCTGCACTGGCTGCGGTCTTGTTTCTACTCACCGATCAGCCTTTTGTTACTGCCGATTATCTCCGGTATTTTATAAGCCGGTTTCCGTCAAACGACGCCAGCATTCTGGCTTCCGCCTACGACGACCGCCTGGGCGTGCCTGCGCTTTTTGCGCGTCGCTGGTTTGGGGCGTTGATGGAATTGCAGGGCGACCAGGGCGCTCGATCGATCATTCGCCGCCATCCGGAGGCGGTGCAGGCAGTTCCGTTTCCGAAAGGAAAATTTGACCTGGATACGCCGGAAGATTTTGCCCGCCTGATAGCCGATTCCTGAATCCGGCTCGCTATTTTTGCAAAAAAACACCAAATGCGCATTCATCGGGAAGGACACGTCATTATTCTCATCGCCACTTTTCTCATTGGCAGCTTGCTTTACCTCGGTCTAACCTTTTTGCCGCTTTGGGCGGGATTGCCGGTGGCGGCAGGTTTGCTTTTTCTGGAAGGACTGATTTTACAGTTCTTTCGCAACCCAAAACGGAGCATTGCCAATGCTGACGACCGCCTGGTTTTTTCCCCGGCGGATGGCAAGGTGGTAGTGATCGAAGAAACCGAGGAGACCGAATATTTCAACGAAAAGCGGCTGCAGGTTTCTATTTTCATGTCCATTTGGGATGTGCACCTGAATCGCAACCCCGTGAGCGGTAAGGTGACGTACCGTCGGCATCACCCTGGCAAATACCTGGTCGCCTGGCATCCGAAGTCTTCAAGCGAAAATGAGCGCATGACAACGGTTTATGATACGGGCAAGGGCGAGATACTCGTCCGCCAGATTGCCGGCGCTGTGGCGCGGCGCATTCGCAACTACCTGCAGGTGGGACAGCAGGTAGCACAGGGCAGTGAAATGGGATTCATTAAATTTGGTTCGCGAGTTGATATTTTTCTGCCGCTTGATGCGAAAGTGCAGGTGCAAATCGGGCAGCACGTGCAGGGCAATGCAGATGTAATTGCGCATTTGAAGTGAGCGGCGCGTAATGGGGACATTGTATATTTAATTTTGAACTAACTGCATTTTAAAACAAACGCCATCGCGGAAACAGACTATTACAAAATATTCTGCCAGATATTAGGATGTTTAAACATAGATAAGAAAATTGGTCAGCAATTCTCGGTTCAAGATATCATTTGCTACCCATAATTTTTGTACTCAACGGCACCAATACCAAAGACAATTCCAAAGTGAGAATCGCTGAGGATGGGTTTTAACAGGCTCTGTTTTATGTTGCGAATGCAAGCAGCCCTCTCCCATTCTGTGGGCGTTCTCAAAAAAAACTGTCGTCTCGAATAAAACGAAACGACAGCACCGTTGGCAAAGCCAACTATAAATGATTGAACACCCAATTGACCATGATATTCTTAAAGAAATACCACTATCTACGCACAAAGATAACGCGTGTATCTACAAGGGTCAGTGATGCAGGTCACTTTCCGGGATGACTTTTATCATCTGTTCAGTGTATTTTCTTTTGAAGCGCTTTTTCTACTTCCTGCTCGATACGTGGCGGCAACAAAGAACCATAGTAATCGCGTAAATCATTGACATCGTACCAACTGCGGAAGTTCTGTAGGTTCAGATCTTCGCCCGCGCCCTCCATCCGGAAGGTATGCGCTTCGCCGGTGCGATCCATCTCTTCGTAGTATGGCTCATTGTCGAACGGACGGAGCTTGTGGGCATAGGTTCCATTAATCAGAAAAAACTCCTGCCCATTGTAGTCCATTACCGCATTGAAAACCGCCAGGCGCTCGTCATTGATCTGGTAGAAAAACGCCACGGGGTTCTTGCCCGCTGTGATCGCCGACACGGTCGCTTCCAGGTCGATCACGGTCATGTATGGAAAAGTGATAAACCGCTCCTGCTCATCACTGTAGCCATAGCCGCCGACGATGTAAAGCATATTGTCCTTTTGATAATACGCCAGCCCCGTAGCCGACATCTGGTCGCTCAGCACGCCATCCAGATTGCCGCTGCCATAGGCAGATACGCGGTTTCTCCCCAAATCAATCAGGATTATTTCGTGGTTTGGAAAATCCGCATTGCTCAACTCCGGCACGTCGCTTTTAATCATGCCGCCGAAAATCAGCACCTGATCGCGGTACTTACCAACGGCAAAACCATACATCTCTCCGAGTGTCGGGTAGAGCGCATAGGCTTTGGGGGACAGTTCCTGCCCGTGCGAGAAGCTCAAATTCATGAGTAAAATAAGAATAGTAAAGGTTAAGACTTTCATCGTCAGGGAATTTTGATAACCTCAAGATAAGCCGGGGAAGCGGTTCGTCGCGTTGACTTCCATCACCAAATCGTCTGATTTTCATCACTTTTCGTCGATTACACCACCGGTTTAACCCGTTTTTAACGTTCTGCGCCAAATTTTAAGCATTTTTTAGCGGGGGAGCGTCGTTATATCGCCATCAAAGGAAGGAAATCAATTTTTACAAAAAAATCAAAAACCATGAAACAACTACGTTTTTTGTCGATCACCTTGTTTGCTCTTTTATTAACTGCCGCGAGTTTGTCGGCGCAGGTTACCGTCAACCCGAAAGTCGGTATCAACGTCTCTGGCATTGATGCCAAGCTGAATGACATCAACGCGGAGGCGCGCGTCGGCTGGAATGTCGGCGCGGATTTCCGCCTGGGTGAGGGCATTATTTTCCTCAATCCCGGGGCGCATTTCTACAGCTACTCGGCGCGGCTGCTCCAGGAAGTAAGCGATCCGGAAGATGTAAAACTGAGCGAAGAGACGCAAATCCAGAACCTGCGCCTGCCGGTGAATGTAGGCATTCGGCTGACCGGCGATGGCGGCTTGCTGCAGTTGCACGCGCTGGGCGGCATCACCTCCAGCTATGTGCTTGGCGTCAATGAGAAAGAAAATTTTGCTTTCGATAAAGATTCGCTGAAAGATTGGACCTTCGGTGCGAATGTTGGCGTGGGGATGGACATTCTGTTCCTGACGGCTAATGTCAATTACGAAATCGGACTGACCGACTTCTTCGCCGATGCCGAAGGCAAAAATAACATGCTGACGCTGAGCGTCGGTTTCAAATTCTAACTCTCACACAATGAAAAACGGCGGAGTTGCTGTTCACACCCTGTCGGCAGCAGCTCCCCATTCTTAATGACGGGCGAAGGAACTACTTTTATTTTCCGTTCGCCGGTTTTCGTTTCGAGTCATATTTCACCTCTTCATCCAGCAGCAGTGCTTCCTGAATGATCTCGTCCAGCAAGTCGGCATGTATGTCCGCCACTTTCGTAAACGTGATGCCCGCCACCTGCTTTCGCCCTTTAAAATCGAGCGCTCCCTGCTCATTCGACAGTTCGTTGGCGCGGAGGAAGACAACTTCTACGCTCTCTTCCTGCACCGGATTGAGGTAACAAACCCAGCTTTTGCGATCATAAAATGGAATTTTGTAGCGAATTTTGCCGCTCAATTCCGGATAAGTCATCAGCAACTCGTGCAAATGCAGCATGATCGCCTGCTGGTTGCCTTCGCGTTCGTAAATGTAAGCCAGACATGCATCCATTGGTCGTTTTTTTTTGTATTATTTAACGAGATGCCAGCAACGCTTCTTCAGATTTTCCATTCGCGCCAGGACTCCGTCCGGTGCGGCTTTCGCATCTCTTTTACAGTCTAAGAAAAAATCACCCCTTATCCATAACACGCCTCACACCGCCGTTCGCAGCTTATCCCGCAAGGCAAACAACTCGTCCCGATACTGG
>CAZFBU010000080.1:0-20240 GCA_964517175.1 uncultured Saprospiraceae bacterium | reverse complement strand
CAGGACTTTGTCCGGTGCAGCTTTCGTTTGTAATGACAACGAACCTCCCGGTCACCTCCCCGAATCCTCCAGTTTTTGCCGTAGCACATGCAGTTCCGCCTCCGTCAGATCGCGCCACTGCCCTGTTTTCAAATCGCCGAGCTGGATGTTCATGATGCGCACCCGCTTGAGGGTGACGACCTTGTAGCCCAGGTACTCGCACATGCGCCGTATCTGGCGGTTCAAGCCCTGGGTAAGTGTGATGCGGAAAACGCTTTTGCCGATGCGCTCTACCTGGCATTTCTGCGTGACGGTGCCCAGAATCGGGACGCCATTGCCCATGCGCTGCAGGAAGCGGTCGGTGACGGGCTGATCCACCGTGACGATGTATTCCTTCTCATGGTTGTTTTCTTCGCGCAATATCTGGTTGACGATGTCGCCGTCATTGGTCAGCAGAATCAACCCGGAGGAAGCTTTATCCAGCCTGCCGATGGGAAAAATGCGCCTGGGGTGCTTGACAAAATCAATGATGTTCGATTTATCCCGGCGGTCGGTCGTGGAAGTAATGCCAGGCGGCTTGTTCAGCGCGATATATACCAGCATGGGCTTGCTGCGCAAGGGCTTGCCGTCAATGGTGACGTCGTCCTCTTCCGTGACGCGATTGCCTTTCTGAGCAACCAGGCCATTTATTTTTACGCGCCCCGCTTCGATCCATTTATCGGCTTCGCGCCGCGAGCAAATGCCCGTGCTGCTGATGAATTTGTTGAGACTGATTGAGTTGTCTTCCATATTATTTTTTCACCAAACCTAATCCTTCACCTTTACACAGCGGCTGGAGCTATCATCCAGCGGTTCCATAATGCTGAGTTCAATGCTCCAGCAGGGCTTCCAGCGCTTTTTCGGTTTCGCCCGGAGCGATCCATTTTTTAATTTGGCTAATCGAATCCATTTGCAAAAGGGTCTAGGTGTACATCAAAATTGGTGCTTCAATATCTTTGTTTTTTGCTAAAAACGAAATGATTGGGAGTCGGGCAAAATTTTACCGCTCCTCTCAATCAATCCTTCAACCCCAGTCCATTATAATACTGCAAACTTTCCACAATATGTCCGGCGGGCACTTCCTGATTGATGATCGCCGTGCCAATCGAGTTGATCAGCGTGAAATTAATGGCTCCCGATTCGTTTTTCTTGTCGTTTTGCATCAACTCCAGCAGGCGGTCGAAGTCCACCTCCTGCAACGGATGGTGCCCGTAAATATTCAAAATGAAGCCGCTGATCTCATCCAGGTCTGCCTTCGATAAGTTTTGCAACTGATGAGAAAGGTAGCTTTCGCAAATCATGCCAATGGCAATGGCTTCGCCGTGCAGCAGGGCAGCGGTGGTATCCAGCAGGTGGCTTTCGATGGCATGCCCGATGGTGTGCCCGAAATTGAGCGCTTTGCGCAAACCACGCTCGAAGGGGTCTTCCTCCACGATGCGGCGCTTGATGTAGAGCGAAAGCGGGATGAGCGTTTGCCAGTCGGCAGTGTCCATTTTTTCGATATTGCGAATGCTGAGCCACTGTACAGGGTCGGCGATAAGGCTATGCTTGATGATTTCGGCAAAGCCGCTGCGCACTTCCCGCTCGGGCAAGGTTCGCAAAAAATAAGGATCAATGAGCACCGCCTCCGGGTTTTGGAATAAACCAACGCTGTTTTTGATTTGCATAAAATCAATGCCCAGCTTGCCGCCAATGGATGCATCGACCTGCGCCAGCAGCGTCGTCGGAATTTGTACAAAGTCGATCCCGCGCTTGTACGTCGCCGCACAAAAGCCGCCCATGTCGCCGATGACGCCGCCACCGAGATTGAGCACCAGCGCTTTGCGATCGATGCCCTTCTCCATCATTTGCCACCAGATGAGCTTGCAGGTTTCGATGTTTTTGTGGCGCTCGCCGGGCGGTATTTTCACCAGAATAGGCGCTTCGTCTTCGAGTGACTTCTCGATATTGGGGAGGCAGTGGCGCTCGGTATTGTCATCGCAAATGACGACCAGATGCGCGTACTTTTTCTGACTCAAAAGGGCGGGTAAGCTTTTGCGAATGTCGCCCACCTGAATGTTATAATCTGCCAGTTGTATCGTTTCCATTTCAAATCGTTTCACTTTGCAACTCCAGTGACCAGGCTTCGGGCTTATCCGCGAACAGCGCCTTCGTGCGGCTCCAGGTATCTTTGAATAATTCCGAATGGCGATAATCGTTCAGCGCCGCTTCGCTTTCCCAGATGCTGTAGGTGAAAAAAATATTGTCGCGCCGCCAAAGCTCCAGATGCCAACAGCCCTCCATCGCCCGGATTTTCAGCTTACTGCTTTCAAAAATAGCGATAAAATCTTCCGTTTTATCCGGCTGGAAGGTCATTTTTACGAGTCGTTTTATCATGTTGGGATGTTGAGATATTTGGATATTTATCCGCCTTATGGCGGATTTGGATATTACGATATTTCCTCTTGAGTATTTTTAAAATCAATCTGCACGACATCTTCCACGTGCAAGCCCAGCAGGGTGGCGGCGCGCCCCATGTTGATGGCGATTTCCAGGCAATCGGCGGAATTGAACAGGCAAAGCACCTCGCCCACCGGCACATCGTGATAATGCTGGCAAAGCCGGATGACGGGGTCGTGTCGCTTGAAGTACAGTTCAAACGGGCGGTTGTTGCCAACTTGTTGGAATAATTCGCGGGAAATGTTTACCATCACATTGTCGTAATTGTCGATGTGGATGACCGAGCCCCGAATTTGCGCGTGACTGATGACCGGCTGCAGGGAAATGCGCTGCACGATTTCCTCCCGTTTCGTACCGATTTTGGCGAAGACTTTCTGCGTGGTAATGTGCCTGACTGCCTCGGCATAAATATCCTTCAGCATGAAGTTGCTCTCCGCCACCGGGGGCAGTTCGTACACTTCTTCGGGCATTTGCTCAAAAATCAGCCAGAACAAGCCATTGTCCGGACCAATGAAGTAATGCCCCTGGTGCTGGATGGCGAGAAACGACTTGGCTTCGCCGTCGAAGTCATTGATACTCAATACGTGAATCGTACCTTTGGGGAAATTTTGCCACGCATTTTTAAAAATGAAAGCCGCCTGAACTATATCGTAATTTTTTATGTTATGCGTGATATCAATAAATTGGAGACGCATTTGCCGTTGTAGCATAGCGCCCTTGATAATAGCGGCATAATAGTCCTGATAACCGAAATCAGATGTAAATGTGACTACTGTCATCGCAAAGGTGGAATATTTTTTTTAACTTTGATTGTAAAATAATTACTTAGATCGCAGGCGTTAGTGCCAAAGAACGATGGCTGAATCAGCGTCAAATTTACTTAAAAAAGCGGTCAAAGCCGCAATATCCAGAAACTAGCGTCTAAAAATCTAAATATCTCAAAAAAAACCGGAGGTAGATTGAGCGAAATAATCTTAACAGTAGAGGGGGTTGATCCTGTGGAGTTGTACGGCGAGAATAATGTGAAGCTTAACCTGTTGCAACAAGCTTTTCCCGAACTCACCATTACGTCGCGCGGGCACAGCTTGAAGCTTGTCGGCGAAAAAAAAACGACGCAGAAAGCCAAGTCCAAGTTTGAAATGATGGTTCGCCTGCTGAAAGAGCGGGAAGAACTGCCCTTGCAAATGGTGGAAGATTTGATGAAAGGCAGCAATCCATTTGATACCCATCTCAGCCCCAGCGATGACAATAAAACCATCGTGTACGGCCCGAATGGCAAACAGATCAAAGCCAAGACCAGAAATCAGCGCCGCCTGATTGAAGCATCGAACAGAAACGACGTCGTTTTTGCCATTGGCCCGGCGGGTACGGGAAAGACGTACACGGCGGTGGCGCTGGCGGTGCGCGCCCTGAAAAACAAGACCGTCAAGAAGATCATCCTCACGCGCCCGGCGGTGGAGGCAGGCGAGAGCCTGGGTTTTTTGCCCGGCGATTTGAAGGAAAAGATCGACCCGTACCTGCGCCCGTTGTACGATGCGCTGGAGGATATGATCGCGTTTGATAAGTTGCAGCAGTTCATGGCGACCAATATCATCGAGATTGCACCCCTGGCGTTTATGCGCGGTCGTACGCTCGACAACGCGTTCATCATTCTGGATGAAGCGCAGAACACGACGACCATGCAGATCAAAATGTTTTTGACGCGCCTGGGACCGTCGGCGAAGTGTATTATCACTGGTGATTTGTCGCAGGTGGACTTACCCGGCTACCAGAAGTCCGGTCTGCGTCGGGCGATTGATTTGCTGGGGCACCTGGATGGCATCGAAGCCGTTTTTCTGGATTCGAGCGACGTGGTGCGCCACCGCCTGGTTAAGGAAATCATCGAAGCTTATGAAAAAGCAGATGAAGAACAACGCCAAAAACGCGAGCGCCAGAAGGAAGAGCAGGAGATGTACAAACAGATAGAAACGGCAACAGAGAGCAATAAAGATAAGATCGCATAAATTTGCATTTTCAAAAACAGACGGCAGACGGTCGGGCATCAGAAATTTGCGGATAAAAACGGTGTTCGACCGCCGTAGCTTCAACACCATTTTCGATGAAATACGTAGTTGAAATCGACCCAACCAAAGAACAGGAATTTTTACAACTGCTTTATGCCTGGCAAGGGCTGGGCGTGGTGCGAAAGTTCAAAACGAAGTCGGAAGCAGACGATGAAGACGAAGCACACCTGAAAAGCTGGAAAAAACGCAGCGAAAAAACGCCTCAGGAGTTGGCGGAAGATTATCGCGACCTGGTGGATTAGGAATTGTTGATTCTTAATTGTTAATTGCTGATTTTGGGTCAGAATACGAACCTATCTTTTACTTTTGCACTATTTCAAATCCAAACCGGATAGAATTAGCTGTAAATGATATACACGATTTCCAAATCTGACCGCCGTATCGTCGGCGAAATTACCCTGACCGGTTCGAAAAGCATCAGCAATCGCGCGCTGATCATTCAGGCGCTGTGCGAAGAGCCGTTCCCGATTCACCGTTTGGCGGAAGCCAATGACACCGAGCTATTGCAGTCTTTGCTGCGCAGCGAAAAAATCATCCGCGATGCGGGGCCGGCGGGCACGACTTTTCGCTTCCTGACGGCTTACCTTGCGCTGCAGCCCGATATCCAAATTCTGACCGGTTCGGAGCGCATGAAAAAACGCCCCATCGGCGTTCTGGTCGATGCCTTGCGCCAACTGGGTGCCAATATCGAATGCATTGAAAAGGAGGGATATCCGCCACTGCAAATTGGCGAACCGGGCGAAAATTTCGGGCGCAACAACCGCCTGACCATTCCAGCAAATACCAGCAGCCAGTATATTTCGGCTTTGCTGATGATCGCGCCCATCCTGCCACGCGGGCTGGAACTCACGCTGGAAGGCAAGATCGTTTCCCGACCGTACATCGAGATGACCCTGGCATTGATGCTACATTTTGGCGTGACTGCCGGTTGGAAAGACAACGTCATCAAGATCAATCCGCAGGATTACCGGGCGAAGGATTTCACCGTCGAAGCAGACTGGTCGGCAGCTTCTTACTATTATGCGATGGCGGTTTTTGCCGATGAGTTGGACCTGCAACTGAATGGCTTATTCAAGGACAGTGTGCAGGGCGATGCCGTACTGGCGCCGATGATGGAGAAATTTGGCATCAAAACGGAGTTTAATGCGCTGGGCATTCGCCTGACCAAAAGTGGTGCAGCGCTACCGCCGGTTTTTGAATGCGATTTTCTGGAGTGCCCCGATCTCGCGCAGACGCTCGCCGTGGTGTGTGCCGGCGCGGGTGTACACGGCGTTTTCACCGGTCTGGAAACCTTGCGTATCAAGGAAACCGACCGGATTTTGGCTTTAAAAAACGAACTAGCTAAGGTGCAGGCGTTCCTGGTAAAATTGCCAGAAAAATTTTCCAAAAAATCAGGAAAAGAATTTTTCCAGATCGACGGCAAAGCCACAGTCGAAAACACACCGATTTTCGCCACTTACGAAGATCACCGCATGGCAATGGCATTCGCGCCACTGGCGATGCTGGGCGATATCAGGATTGAGGAACCGGAAGTGGTGAGAAAATCCTATCCGGGTTTCTGGGAAGACTTGAAAATATTGGGGTTTGAAATCGGGTGATACAAACCTATTTTAATGGTAAAATCCGGATTCGCTGCTTCATTTCATCCAAGGTTAGCAAAGCTCCTTCTTTCAAAGCGCTTTCAAATGTTTGCATAGCCTCAATTAGTTTTGCTCCTTGTTTTGCAGGCATTGTATCTTGAGTCCGAATTTGTACTACACTTGGTGCTTCGGCATTTGTCGCAGCGAGAATAGCGCCAAAATCCAGATCGTGTGTAAAAACAATGAAGTTATGTTCTCTGGCATAAGCGAATATTTCTCTATCTGATGCACTGGGGTCCCCTATCTCTGACCAATGGACAGCTTCAATATTCTCTTTTTCCAAAAAATCAACCCATTCAGGCGAAAGGTTCATATCAATCAATAGACGTATCATGCAGCAAATGGCACTTCAATTTCTTCTGCACGCCAGGCTGCATAAACAAGCGCTTGCCGGATATCTTCTTCTTCCAGATAAGGATAAGCTTGCAGGATGCTTTCATTATCGTAGCCAGATGCGATAAGCCCCACAATCATGCCAGCAGTAACGCGCATCCCACGAATACAAGGCTTACCCCCCATTACCATCGGGTCAAATGTAATTCTATCTAGATGCTTCATCGTTTTATTTTTTGTCAACCGAAAAATAGCTTTTTAAGTTCAAAAAGGCAATTTTTCATGATGTTGCAATTACGATTTAATAACATGCCCCCGGTCGAATATTGCTCAAGCAAAATTCCTACACCTCCACCTTATGCTTCTCGATATAACTCGCGGCAAACGCCTGCAGCGCTTCGCCGATCTTTTTCGTCACAACGCCCGGCTTGCCGTTGCCGATGACCAGATCGTCGATTTGTACAATGGGCAATACGCCCTTGTTGGAAGAAGTGATGAATACCTCTTTGGCATTCTGCAGTTCATCAAGGGGAACGTTGCGTTCTTCAACCGAGACAAGCGTTCGCGCTACCTGCAGCACGTTTTTGCGCGTAATGCCCGACAGAATTTTCTCGTGGGGAGTGACCAGCGTGTCATCTTCTGTAACCAGGAAAAAATTGCCGCGCGCCGTTTCCCGAATGAATTTCCCATCGTGATACAGCACTTCAATAGCCCCGAGCTTTTTCATTTCCGCCAGCAGGCGAATACCGGTCAGATAGTTGATGGTTTTTGCTTCCGGTATTTCACGCTGAAACTGATGCGACAGCAGGCGCGCCCCCTGCTCGTAGCCTTGCGGATTGGCAGGCGGCAATTCGTGCTCCATTACCAGCAGATTTGGCTCGGTGGGCGCATACCCATCGGGCGAATAACCTCCGGTGAGTACCAGGCGGATGCCCGCTTCCGGTAAGTCATTAGCAGCGATAAGTTCGCGAATACGCTCTTTGAGTTCGCTCTGTGAAACCGGCAGTTCGAGGTGCAACAGGCGGGCGGAATGGTCGAACCGCGCTACGTAATCATCGAGAAACATGGGCACGCCTTCCCGCACCTGAAAATAATCAAAAACACCATAACCACGCAATATTGCCAGGTCGCCAACCTTCAGCGAAGCTTCACCGGCAGCTACCAAGCTTCCATTGATATTGTAATATTGAATCATCAATTAGATATTTTTTAACCGCAAACTTACTAAAGAGATAGCGAATCATCGGAAAAAACTGCCGTTCTATCAATGTATTTGGCAATTTTGTTCTACTTTTCCTACTTTCGCATAAAATGCTGACAGATGACGATTGCTTTGCTGATTATCGGATTTGTATTACTCATCGTAGGCGCAGAAGCGTTGGTAAGGGGGGCATCAAAGATTGCGGCGGTAGTTGGTATTACACCGCTGATTATAGGCTTGACGGTGGTCGCCTTTGGCACCAGCTCGCCGGAATTGGCGGTAAGCCTCATGTCGAGCGCCAGCGGAAACGTGGACATCGCAGTGGGTAACGTAGTCGGCAGCAATATTTTTAATGTTCTGTGCCTGATCGGTCTGACGGCAGTGATCGTGCCGCTTATCGTAGCGCAGCAGCTTATTCGCCTGGATGTACCGCTTTTGATTGGAATTTCAGGACTGATGCTGCTACTTGGCTGGGATGGCGCGGTTTCGCGTTGGGATGGCTTATTGCTGTTTGTACTTTTAATCGGTTACAATGTGTTTCTCATTCGGCAAAGTCGTAAAGAAAAAAGCCTGCTGGTACAAACGCAATACGAGATCGAATATGGCAGTGGTCACGGCTGGGGTATGAAGGAATGGGCGCTACAAATCGGCATGATCGTCGCTGGACTGCTGATGCTAGTGTTCGGTTCGCGCTGGCTGGTGGAAAGCGCTACGATCATCGCCCGGCAAATGGGCGTCAGCGATCTCATCATCGGCTTGACGGTAGTCTCTGCCGGCACTTCCGCACCGGAAGTAGCGACTTCGGTAATTGCCAGCCTGCGCGGGCAGCGCGATATTGCGGTAGGCAATGCAATTGGTAGTTCGATTTTCAACATCCTGGCGGTACTGGGCATCTCGGCGCTGGTCGCTCCAATGGGTATCCCGGTTACGGAATCTGCGCTGCGTTTCGATATTCCGATCATGATCGCAGCAGCAATTGCTTGCTTGCCCATTTTTTTCACCTATCGGCGGATCAGTCGTACAGAAGGTTCTATCTTCCTGGGCTATTACGTCGCTTACGTCGTTTATTTGATTCTGGCAGCCACCGAACACAGCGCGCTCGACACCTTTGATATAGCCATGACCTGGTTCGTCATCCCACTCACCGTACTGACGATTCTGGTGTCCGTTTTTCAATATATTCGCTACGGACGGATCAATCGGGAATAACACCAATTTGGAAGTCGGAAGTCGGAAGTAGGAAATCATAAGTATTTGTAAGTCAATACTTAAAACACTCTTTAATACGTCGTTATCAATTGAAATTGGTATAACACCAATTTGGAAGTCGGAAGTCGGAAGTCGGAAACCAGAAGTCAAAAGTAAGTACCCGGACAAAATTATTTCAAGTATAAATTTTTATAAAAAACTGATTATCAAAAAATAAAAGTTCTTCCAATTAACAAATAACGCCGAAGCATCCCCACGGGACAATGTCCCATTACTTAGCTAAAAATCAACATTTAAAGCATTTTCAAATACGTCATCACCAATTGAAATCGGCATAACTACTTCTTCTCCGCCGCTTCCTTCACTTTTTTTTCCAATTCGTACTCATCACCCGGCAGGTAGCCCGCGTGTTCGTACACGATTTCGCCATTGGCGATAAGCATGAACGTCTGCGGAATGGCTTGAAAATTTAAAGCATTTTTCAACTCCTGCTTCGGGTCGGCGAGGATGACAAACGGCCAGCCCTTCGTTTCCACCATCGGCTTCACCTTTGGCATTGCGCGCTGCGTATCAATCGTGACCGCTACGATTTCCACGCCGTAATCTTCTTTCCATTCGTCGTAAAAATCGAGCATGGCATCCATTTCCAACTGGCAGGGCTTGCACCAGGTCGCCCAGAAGCTGAGAATGACGATGTTGTGTTCCTGGATAACATCCTGAATATTCACGGTTTGCCCGTCCAGCGTTTTTACATCCACCGAAGGCAGGGATTTTTGTGCCAATGTTGACACAGTAAAAGTGAACATTGCCAGAATGAGCAGTAATCTTTGTGTTTTCATCATGGGAAAGTTAAAAAGTTTTAGTTTTTTTGAGAAAAATTAAGGCGAACGCTAAAATAAGATATTGAAACGAGCCATCGGAAGTTTTAACCCTATTTAACGTTGTTTCAAATAACTAAAAACCAACATCAAACATCCATAACCTAATCCCATGAAACGATTTTTTACCACAATCCCAATGCTCTTGCTCGCCGCTTTTGCTCTAGCACAAAGCAACAACCAACCGCAAATTTCCGGCAGCCTGGAGGCAAATGCCAATTTTTTCATTCGCGACTCGCTCATCGGCGCGGCGAATACCCCCCAGTACGACCGCCAGCTCTACGGCGCCGACGCCTGGCTGAACCTGACGTACAGTAACTGGGGCTTCGACTTCGGTATCCGATTCGACCTGTTCAACAATTCCAACCTGCTCAATCCCACCGGCTCCTACACCGACGAGGGCATCGGGCGCTGGTTTATCAATAAAAGCATCAACAAACTCGGCATTTCGGTTGGCTATTTGTACGATCAGGTCGGCAGCGGCATCATCTTCCGGGCGTTCGAGGAGCGTCCGCTGCTGATTGACAATGCGCTGTTCGGCGCACGCCTGACCTACGATATTGCGCCGGATTGGCAGATCAAAGCTTTTACCGGTCGGCAAAAGCAGCAGTTTGACACCTACAATTCGGTCATTAAAGGTTTGAACGTGGATGGCTATTTGCAACTCGGCGATTCCACCAAACCGATCTCGCTCGCGCCGGGCTTCGGCGTGGTGAATCGCACGCTGGATGATGGCTCGATGAATTCGCTGGTGGCAACTTTAAACACCTACCCGACGGAAGATATTTTCGTGCCGAATTACAACACCTACGCCTTTTCACTTTACAATACCCTGACCTCCGGTCCGATCGCCTGGTACATGGAAGCCGCTTACAAAACCGAAGACGTGATGAACGATCCCTTTGGCGTTATCATGCGCAATGGCGAGGAAATCGTGGGGGATAAATTCATCCAGGAAGCCGGAACTGTTCTGTATTCCAGTCTCAGCTACGCAGCAAGCGGCCTGGGCATTACGCTGGAAGCCAAGCGCACCGAGAATTTCAGCTTTCGCACGCGCCCGCAAACGCAGCTCAACCGCGGGATGATCAACTTCCTGCCGCCGATGGCACGCGTGAATACCTACCGCCTGAATGCGCGCTACAACGCGGCGACGCAGGAACTGGGCGAACTGGCGTTCCAGGCGGATGTGCGCTATTTGCTGAATCGAAAGTGGAGTTTCAATGTAAATGCCTCCAACATTACCAATCTGGAAGATGAATTGCTCTACCGTGAAATTTATACGGAAATTGGCTATAAATACAAGCGCGACTGGAGTATTTTGGCAGGTTTGCAATTACAAACCTACAACCAGGAAGTGTATGAATTCAAACCCGATGTGCCAAATGTGCGCACGGTGACGCCCTTCGCGGAATTTCTCTACAAATTCGACCGCACCAGAGCCATCCGCGTGGAGGCGCAGGCGATGCTGACCGGCGAGGATACATCCGTCGGCGCGGGGCAGGACTACGGCAGTTGGCTCTTCGGTTTGGCGGAATTGAGCATTGCACCGCACTGGACGTTCACGGCGTCAGATATGTATAATGTTTCGCCCGGGCGCAACTCCCCGGAAAATGACAGCGGCGAAAAGCTGGAGATTCACTATCCGCGCTTCGACGTGTATTACACTTACCGCTCCAACCGCTTTTCGCTCAGCTACGTGAAGCAGGTGGAAGGCGTGGTGTGCGCGGGCGGCATTTGTCGCCTGGAACCGGCGTTCAGTGGCGTGAAATTCACGGTTAATTCGACGTTTTAGAGATGCCAGATTTTGTGAAACAAAAAAATCATTTGAAAATGAAAAAGATAACCTACTTGCTTCTTGCGGCTTGCGGCTTGTTGCTCACAAGCTGCTCCGAAATTCCCCCGGAGATCAACCCCATCGATCCGAATGCCGGGAGCGGCGAGGGTCAGCAGCGCAGCGTTCTGGTCGAAGAATACACGGGCGTGCGTTGTGTGAACTGTCCGGCGGGCAGCGAGGCGTTGCAGGCGTTGATCAATATTTACGGCGACCGGCTGGCGGTGGTGTCTTTCCACGCGGGCTTTTTCGCACCGCCTTATCCGGAGAGTTTGTACGACTTCCGCACGGCGGACGGCAATAATTTGCTGAGCTTTCTCGGCGAACCACTGGGGTATCCGGCAGCGGTGGTGAATCGCCGCTTGTTTGATGGTGAGCGTCGCCTGCAGGTTGGGCAAGGACTCTGGGCGGGCTACGTTGCGCAGGAGATCGTCCTTCCGCCGCAGGTGGAAATCGACCTGCAAACCAGCTATAATGCGGCTTCGCGCCAATTGGACATCACCGTTGACCTGACCGTCGTCGAAAGCCTCATGGGCGAGGATGTGCGCCTGAGCATCGCCCTCACCGAAGACGACATCGCCGATGTGCAACTCACGCCCCAGGGCAAGCAGGCGAACTATGGGCACAAGCACGTACTCAGAGATATGATCACCAATTTCGATGGCAATTTGCTCACCGAAGACCTGAGCGCCGGCGCGGAAATTTCCCGTTCATTCCGCTACACACTCAATGCCGATTGGGATGCCACGAAGTGCAAGGTGATCGCTTTCGTCAGCCTGGGCGGCGAAGTGAAGGATGTGCTGCAGGTGCAGCAGGCGAAGGTGGAGTGAGTGGTTGCAAGTTTCAGAAAAATGAACTAATTTACTGAGGGAAATTGTTTATTTTTCATCATAAAGCTCCATTTATGTCGAAAAAGGAAAACAGTAGAAATAAAAAAGGACTAATTCCAACAAAAAAACAGTGGAATTCATGGTCTTTACCTAGTAAAATTGGCGTGATTGGAACTCTCGTGGGAATTATTGGATTGACTTTAACAGTTATAGGGTTATTTACCCCGATAATCATGTCCTCGCCAAATATAGGTGATAAATTTATCAATAATTCAACTGCTATTCAGGAAGCCCAATTACAAATTAAAGCTTCTTTTTTTTATGACAAAGGGAAAAAATTTTTGCCTTACCTTCTTTTCACGACGACAAATATGGGTAATGATGATGTCGTATTAAGTAAACAAACATTGTTGTTTAATTCTGGAAAAGGACAATATTTTTTTAGTGCTTTTCTTCAGATACACCTGATGATTACCCTATCAGATTAAAACCACAAGACCAATATAAAAAATATCACAGCATAGTTGATATGGTGGATCGTCTTGAAATAAATTCTCCATTTCATATCGATACTTCCACTATGTTTTTTTTAGAAGCGAAGACTAGTACAGATAATATTTACTATTCTGATTCAACTAGCTTTAAGAAACTAATTGAGGTTAGAGATAGTTATCATCAATAGAAAAATTGCAATTTACGCCATGTTCGATTTTCAATTAGCATCTAAATCGCTATAATTGAATAACAATAACATATACCATGCCAACCACCATCCGCATGCCGCTGCGCGAGCTCAATGAAGAAATGATCAAAGCGCTTCAGGAGAAATATCCTGATGCAGAGATCCGTGTGGATGTACATCGCGATCCGCAGCATTCCCCCCTGAGCGAGGCGCGCTTTTGGGAGGTCATCGCTATGCTCGACTGGAATCAGGAAAGCAATGACGAAGCGGTAATAGAACCGGCGGTTGCGCACCTGGCGGCTGGTCCGGTGCGGCATATTTTTGAATTTGCGGACATTCTTTCCGAGAAATTATACCTGCTGGATGGTATCGCCTATGCGAAACAAATTGGCGAGGACGCCTGGTCGCCCGAGCAATATTTTTCGGTGGATAATTTCTTATACGCCCGCGCTTGCGTGGTTGCCAATGGTCGGGAAGCTTACGAAAAAGTACTGGAAGACCCGGAACTGATGCCGAAAGATATAACCTTCGAAGCTCTGCTCTACCTGCCCTCGAAGGCATACAAGCGCAAAACCGGCAAAAAGTGGGATTATATACCCACCTATTCGATCGAAACCTACAGCAATAAAGAAAACTGGAAAGAATAATCCATGCGCTTCCACGGTAATTCCAATAAGAACAATGAAGAGCATCACCTCTACGCCATCCATGATGTAGAAGAGGATGATATTTTCAAATATGGCATTAGTAGCAAGCCAATTGATGAGGATGACTATTCCAGTAGAATGCGCGAACAAGTCGATTTTTTAAATCGTGCTGTCGGCTGGTTTCGTTTTTTTGCAGAAGTTCTGGTGCGTGGCATTTCTGGCAGAACCAAAGCTCGCCAGTTGGAAGATGAATATATCGAAGCCTATCGGGAAAAGCACGGGCGTTATCCTCGTGGAAATGCGGAAAAAAGTTGATGTATATGTTTTTGCAAATGTGTCAATTGAAATCTGGTGAACAGAATTTATTTTAGCAAAACACCAGACAACTACGGAATCGCCTACCGCATTTCGCTTTGATTGGGCGGGCAGTCTGAAAAATGAGCATTAATCACGAATAACCCCCTCTATTTTCCACTTCCAGCGCTACAACCGGCGTTTTCTCCCGGTTCTCCCAGTACGACAGCAGTTCGATGCCTTCGCTAATCAGAACCGCGAGATTGGAATGTGCGGCTTTTACGTCCATCAGGTGTGTTGTAATGGCGCTTTGCAGGCTTTCATCGGTAGCCAATTCGAGTATTTCCAGCGGCAAAAGCCACTCGTTGGGATAGATCGCATGAATTTCAGCAAAAATTTCCCGCAGGCGTGCTTCGTCGGGTGTGCCCTGATCGCGCAGGTTCCGAACCACCTGGTAGAGCGACTCCAGCCGCTGCGTGTGTTCCGACTTTTTCGGCTTGACCGCCCGGGTTTTTGACGGTTCGTAGAGGTTGGGGAAAGAGTGATAATCCGCCGGACCCGCAAACGCCGAAACGATTTCTTTGCCGACCACCATGTGGTATATGCCATCTTCCGGGCTAAACAGCACCTCGTCCCCGTAGGTCACGGTACAATCTTTGAGTTGGATAAGCATGAGTTTTCCCTGCAAATTGCGGATGCCCGTGACGTTCAATCCTTCTACTCTGATGCCGCTTTCAAACTCAAACGACAGCCATTTGCCATCGTAGAAATTGTAGGCTTTCAGATCGACCGGTCCCATGTCTTCAATTGCCAGGTTGATGTTTTTCAACTTGCCCAGCGGCGAGCTAAACCCATTGGGATGCTGGGCAATGCCATGCCCGATCAGCTCTTTTTCGCGATAAGCCAGCGCCGTTGATCCTTCGGTTTGGAAGAAGATGACTTGCCGATCTTCATTTAAAATCAAGTCAGAAAACTTGCCAGAAACCTGTAATCCGGTACTTAACTCAATCGTACCCACCATGCGCGATTCGATCAATTTTTGCAAACCTCTGCTGCCGCCTTTGCGCAGGCTCAGCGTATTGGCAAACTCTTCCAGCACTTGCATCAGATAGGAAAAATCCGGCGTGACGAACAAATGCGGCTGCGGTTGGGTAATATCGAAACCCTGCTTTGCCGCCTCGATGGAATAGGGCAATTTTTTAACCTGATCGCTCATGCACCACTTGCTTTCGCCGATGGACGAGAGCAGCCCGGCACCATAAATTTTCGGATCATCCATACGTCCCACCAAGCCGTATTCCACACTCCACCATTGCAGGTTTCTGATTTGCGCCATTTCCGAAGGCGCTACTTCCTGTTTTTGCAAAACTTCCACTGCCCTCTCGGCTTCTTTTATTTCCGCTTCGCTACTGCCTTCCGCTTCTTTCAAAATGGATAACTTGCGCACCGCTTCGTACAAGTCGATGTCGTATTTGGAGAGAATTGCTTTCGCACCGATCGCTCCCAGACGCCGCAGATATTCGGCATAATCCGGATTGGCGATGATGGGCGCGTGCCCTGCCGCCTCGTGGATGATGTCGGGCGCGGGCGTGTATTCGATATTTTCCAGTTGGCGAATGTCGGAAGCGATAACCAGCACCTTGTATGCCTGAAATTCCATGAAAGCATTCGGCGGAATGAAGCCATCCACCGCCACTGCCGCCCAGCCGATCGCTTTCAGAATGCGGTTCATGCCGTACATACTGGGAATGCGGTCGATCTCGATGCCGGTGCGCTGCAAGCCATCAACGTAGGACTCGTGCGCAACCTGCGACAGGTACATGATGCTCTTCCGCATGACGTAGCGCCACACCGCCTGATTGATCGGCGTGTATGCTTCGTAGTTTTGCGGCTTGATAAATTGCTTCAAATGGGGTGGCAAGCGGTCGATGAGTTCGTTGCTTTCGTATGCGCGGTCGTTGTGCATCTTTAGTTCAGTTAGGTCCGGACAAAATAGTTCTTCCTGCGAAGATAGTTACATTTGCAACTAATTGCAAAATAACGTATGAACTATGACATTATTTTGAAAAAGACCAGCACCGCCAGTTTGTTTTGATGGTAAAAATCAGAGCCTTGTGTTCACGATACTGTTGAATGCCGAGCCAAACGTGTAGCTGACGCCAAAGCCCATCCGCATCTCGAAATTGGTGGCAATCTGCCGCTGCTGGAGCAGCAAATCCTCCAGCGAAGCATCGCCACCGGGCAGCGTGATTTGGTCGCTGATGAACTGCACATTAGATGAAAAACGCACGGCTAAGCCTTTGTAAACCCGGACATTGAGCCAGCCGTTGAACACCAGGCGGTTTTTGGTAATGTCGTGTAAAAAGCTCGATGCGCGCAGACTGGAGGAGATATCGCCCCAGGGCTGGCGGAAGCGCGCCCGCACTTCAAACGATTGGTTGCCGAGGTTTTCTTCGTCTTTTCCGAAAATGGTAGTCTGCAAATACGAATTATACAGTAAGCCGATGCGGTAGGCGAAGGTAATTTCCCGCCGGATAACCTCATCGTAGGGGAACAAGCTGTACTCCAGGGCTGGCCGGAGGTTGTAGGAAAAGTTGATGTTATTGAAAGTATTGTGAGAAACGCCGGCATTCACCCCTGCCGACCAGTTGGGGCCCAGGCTCTTCACCGCCGTACCATCCACAAAATGGATTTGCCGCTCACTGATGAATACTTCTTCGTCGCTCTCGAAGCGGTTGCGCCGGTAGTTGGCCTCGGCATTGAGGCGGATTCGCCAGTCTTCCGTCACCCGATTAGCTTCCGCTCCAAACTCCAGGCTGATGCCATCTCTGCTGCTTTCTTTGTTGAAACTGCCCTCTCCCCGCACCTCGAATATCCAAAAATTCCAGGGATCAACCGGGGCCTCTGTTTCTCCATCTTCTGTTTCAAGATTATCGACTTCTAAATGCACCAGCGTTGCCATATCCGATTGGAGCAGATAAGAAACCAACCCCACTTCAATATGCTTGAGTAGCCCGGCACGTACTTCATCATTCGTTTGGGTTGGCTGTGTTGTAAATTTCGACTCCTGGCGCATCCCATTGAAGCCATTCTTGCCCGTAAAACTTATTTCGTAGGTGCTGCCGCCACTGGCATTGCCGATGCGGTTGATAAAAAGTTGTACATCCGCCAAATCTTGATCACGCACATGCTGCACATAGCCAATTTCCTGCCGAATGTACTGCATATCGCAGCTATTACAATTGGTGTGCAAATCAATTCGTCCGTGGCCATTGGGCTGTGCCTGGACAAAAATGGATAATGCGGTTGCCAGAATAACAACCAGGGTTCGTCTGTTTTTCATTTTTCGTTGAATATAGTTTATTATGTTGATAACGCTGACGAGAATCAAATGTTTGAAAATCAAATGTTTAGCTATTTTATCAAAGAAAGTCGCTCCTGGACGTCCTGATGGTTATCCAGTAGATAGACATCGCACAACACCTTTTTTGTCCACAACTTTGCAGTAATTTCGCGAAAAGCATGAAAATCACCTAATTCGGTCGCGGCAGGACGCCATAATCCAAAGGAAGGTCAAACTTTAATTACCTATATCTCTCTGTCACCGGGAAACCAGATAAGATATGCCGGATTCGAGGAATGGTTGATTGTCTTTTCCGATGGTTACTTACCTAACGCCTGATTACGAATCGGCGCGTTACGACACCTTCTTCCGCGTGAATTTTGAGGAAGTAAATGCCCGGCTGGTAGTTGGCAGTAGCCAACTGGAGTGTGTTGGTGCGCAGGGGCGTCAGATAGACCCGCTGGCCAAAGGCATTGAAAACTTCGATGGTTTCCGTTCTCAGGTTTTGTGTAGAAACGTAGAGCACATCATTTGCCGGGTTCGGATAGACATCCACGCGGCGGTCGTTGAGACGCAGGCTATTTGCCAGCCGATCCAGAATGATCATCACCGATGCCCCCTCTTCGTCCGCTTCCAGCGGAACGCTTTCGCCGGCGGCGTTTCGGGCGTCCATGCGCAAAAGATCGATGTCAAATAATACCTCCGCATTGTCGCCAAGACGACTGCCAATGATGTCATGCGTGGTGATAAAGCTATAGGTCCCGATTTTTCCGAAACCGCTCACGTCCTTGCCATCGGTGCGTCCGATGGTAATATCCATTCGCCCTTTTGCTAGCGGCGGATCAGACTTGCGCAGAATGATCACTTCCTCTTCACCTCCTAAAAATGAATTTGGGTCATAAGTGAAGGAGGTAGAATCCGGAATAATCAGATCTGACGGAAAAGCAATGTCAAGCGATAGGGCATAGATATTTTGTACCGGCATTTGCGCGGTGCCTATGTAAAGGTCGGCGGTGACAGCTACTTTTTGATCATTGATGATGAAAATTTTATCGTGCTCAAATTTCAAATAAACTGGGGGTACACCTGACTGCGCGAGTGAAGCAGCCGTCAGGAGAGCGAATGCAAGAAAAAATAGCAGCCTTTTGAATAAACCAAACCGCATGTTTCGGGATTTTACGAATTTTCTTTTACGTTACAAAAATGCGAAAAAAACGTCACTATTGCAAAACACATTTTCACAAATTCGAGGAGTAAGATACGATTTTTTGGATTTGGAAGATTTCAGAGCTATGGCTTTTTGTCGCGGCTACGCGACAATTTTAGATTACGAGGCTTTTCATTTGTATGTTTTGTGATATTTTACGATGTTCAAAAAATTTTAAGCAACTACATGCCAAGCAAGAAGTTAATAATGCTGCTGGAAGGGTTTTCCGGTTTCGACCTCAATCGTTTCCGGCGCTACTTGATTTCACCGTATTTTAACGAAAACCAAGACATTATCCAGCTTTACGACTTGATAGACAGCAAGCTGAGGGAGCAAAAAATTTCTGCTGAATCCGATCATTCTGCCGAAAAAGAAAGGCTTTGGAAAGAACTATTCGGCAAGAAAGGCTACCATGATGCTCATATGCGGCGATTACTTTCAGAATTGAACAGACACGCGCAGGGTTTTTTGGCTCTGGAACGATATAGAGACAACGAACTGGAGGAAAAATATCAGTTATTGGAATTATTTAATGATCGCGGGTTCAGCTCCCACTTTAGCGCTATTGTCAGGCAAATTCAGAAAATTCAAGCGCAATCAAATTTCAGGGATGCTCGTTTTCATCAATATCTGTATTCACTGGAAGAAAATTTGTTTGAGCAGGCCGAAAAAGAACATAAAAATGCCGAGATGTTGGCAAGTCTGGAAAAAGCTATTTATCACCTGGATTGCTATTTTATTGCTCAGCGATTAAAGTTGTATCATAATTGGCTGGATTACAAAAATATTTTTTCAACTCCGTCTAATGTAAGTCTGCCTGTATTCTTCATGGAATGGCTGGAAGAAAGCGGTTTATTGCAAGAACCTGTCATTTACGTCTATTACTTGATGTCAAAAATGTTGCTTCATCCAGATAATGATGTTATATTTCAGAAATTGAAAACCTATTTGACCAAAGAAGCGGCTTGTTTTAAAAAGACGGAATTAGTACACTTTTATGTGGCGCTTATCAATTATTGTATCGATACGAAAATCAATGTTGGTCGAACTGAATATTTCAAAGAATTATTTGAAATCTATCAAATCTTGCTGGAACAAGATCTCCTGCTAAAAAATGGTGTTTTGCTACCACAAGATTACAAAACAATTATTACGGTAGGTTTATATGTCCAAGCCTTCAACTGGGTAGAAAATTTCATCGAAACTTATACCGATAAGTTGCCGCCGGCGGATCAGGAAAACGCGAAAACCTATAACCTCGCGAAGGTTTATTTTCAGCAGCGGCAATACGATAAAGTCATTGAGCAACTGCGCGAGGTCGAATACCAAAACCTCAACTACGCCCTCGGCGGTAAGCTGATGCTGCTCAAGACGTACTATGAACTCCATGAATACCTGCCGCTGGATTCGCTCGCGGAGAGTTTTCGGATTTACCTTCAGCGCAATAAGCTCATTTCCAAAGAGGTACGGCAGCAATACCTCAATGTGCTTCGATTCACCAAAAAGCTTTCCAACATTCGCCCCGGGGACGAAGCCGCCATCGCCAGGATTCGCCAGCAGATCAATGACTGCAAAGCTTTGGCAGACAAAAGCTGGATTTTGCAAAAACTGGAAGAGTTGGAGCG
>CAZFBU010000079.1:10496-20579 GCA_964517175.1 uncultured Saprospiraceae bacterium | reverse complement strand
TTCTTATTCAACATCTTCTTCGATGGGCGCCTGCTCGCCAATTTCGCTGTCCGGCTCCTTGAAATCCTTCGGCTGCGGCAAGTCTTTCAGGCTTTTCAAGCCAAAGTAATCCATGAATTTTTCCGCCGTGCCGTAGAGCAGTGGTCGGCCCGGGCCATCACTGCGCCCTATTATGGTAACAAGTTCCTTTTCCAATAGTTTTTGCATGGCGTAGTCGCAATTCACGCCGCGAATTTTTTCCACGTCCGACTTCGTCATCGGCTGCTTGTACGCGATGATGGAAAGCGTTTCGAGCGCCGTACGGGAGAGGCGTTTCTTGGTCGTTTGTTTCAGGTAAACGCCAACCGTATTGTGGAATGCTGGTTTGGTCAGAAAGCAGTAGCCTTCGTTGATCTCGGCAATTTCAAAGGAAAAATTATCCTCCTCATAGCGTTCCTTCAGTTGATGGATGGCGGAAAGCAGTTCCTCATCCGGGAAGCTATTGCCAAAAGATTCTTCCAGTGTCTTGCGGATCTCATCCAGCCGAATCGGTTCATCTGCTGTGAAAATCAGGCTTTCGATATGTGGTAGTAGAAAATCCAAAGTTGATTTTTTTACAAAAATACAATTTTTGAAATTTCTTTGCTGCTGTGCGTGTTATTCCTAATGACAAAGTTTTTACATTCGTAGGCAAAAAATTTATTTTCAAATGCTGACGAAAGGCATTATCATTGATAAAATCAAAGAAAATGCGAATGCTATCCGGGCGCATGGCATTAGCAAAATCGGGCTTTTTGGCTCCTATGTACGCGAAGAGCAACGACAGGAGAGCGACATTGACGTTTTGATAGATTTTGAGGACGGCGAGGAAAATTTTGATAATTTTATAGAGATATGTTTTCTGCTTGATGATCTGTTTGCCGGTGAAAAAGTGGAAATTGTTACCATCAATGGATTAAGCCCTTATATTGGGCCACACATTTTAAATGAGGTGGAATATGTCCAAATTGCCAATTGAATATTTGCAACATATCTTGAAAGAATGCGAATACATGACTTCTGTCATCACGGAAGGCTCGTCGAAATCAGAATTAATGGAAGATGAAACATTAAAGCGAGCAGTTGTGAGAAGTATTGAGATAATTGGTGAAGCATCAAAAAAGATACCTGCCGATGTAAAAGTGAAATGGAAGGAAATTCAATGGAGAGCCATGACTGGTATGCGAGATAAATTGATCCATGACTACATGGGAGTGAATTATTCGATAGTTTGGGATGTAGTGAAGAACAAAATACCAACACTCAAAAAGCAAATCGAATCTATAATTGATAAAGAAGGATAATATTTTCTACCGGCACTGTTCCTTCACCATTTCCTGGAAAGGAATATCGCGCACGAGCCGACCGTAGGTATTGCGGTTGTGGGTGGTATTTTTGGCAGGAGCCGCATTTTGATAGTAAAAATCGGCGTAGCCGGCAACGCCGCGTTGCTCGAAAGCCAGCTTGAGCAGACATTCCACGTAATCCTTAACCAGTTCGGGATGCAAGGCTAAGTGACGCTCCAGCGCACGTTCTGCATAGCGATTGACTTGCCTTTTGGTTGGCTCTGCAAAATCGATCCGGTGAATTTGCGGCTTGCCCAGGTTGTAGTGCACCAAAAATTCGTCGCCTGTTTCCAGGGGCAGCAGTGTTTTTTTTGGTATTTCAGCAGTATTCTTGTAGCTTTTTCCATTTAGAACAAAAGAGTAATGCAGCCGCTCATCGCCGGGTTCAAAGAAGACTTTCGCCGGTACGGTCCAGGGGCTGTTGCGCACGCTGGCCAGGTCATCCGGGGCGATGCGCACTTCGTTGTACCACCAGGCGCCCAGTAGTAGCATACCCAGTACCCCCAACAAGCCGAGCGCGAGTGCGATGGAGCGTTTCTCTTGCTTTTCGCGGGCGTTGCGTTCGCGGTTGCGCGGGGTGTCGATCTGGCGATTGACATCAAAATTGTATTGAAAGCCCTTGGAATGCGGCTCAATTTTCAACTCCAGCAAGTCCTCTTCGATAAAAAAAGAGTATTTCCAATTTTGCAGCACGTGAAAATCAATGTGGATGATGGCCAGGTCGCAATACACCAGGAGATGCCCCGATTCTGCACCGTGGTAAAGTCCTACGACGTACTGCCTGCCGGATGAGCCAGTGTATGCCCAGTTGTGCTGCGCCAAGGGTGTAAGGTTTATATCATCATAAGTACAATTTCTGTAAAAAGATACGGTAAATCAAGAAAAAAGCTGCAATCGGTTGGCATTTTAACATAACTTTGCAAATTGGTGACGGTATGGCAGGCAGGATTTGCCAAATCTCAAAGATTTCGTAAATCTCCGCCCGAAAACGGACAAATAACAAAATTCCATGTTTTACGAATTTAAAGGCTTTAAACCCGTCGTTCACGAAAGCGCATTTGTGCATCCGCAGGCGGCAGTGACGGGCAATGTGACCATTGGCAAGGATGTTTACGTCGGTCCGGGCGCGGCCATTCGGGGCGACTGGGGCGGCATCATCATCGAAGATGGCTGCAATGTGCAGGAAAATTGTACGATTCACATGTTTCCCGGCGTGACCGTCCGGCTTGGGGAGGCAGCGCACATCGGGCACGGCGCGATCATTCACGGCGCGACGATCGGTCGCAATGTGCTGGTCGGCATGAATACCGTCGTGATGGACAATGCCGAGATCGGCGACGAGTGCATCATCGGCGCTTTAGCATTTATCAAAGCCGACGAAAAAATTCCGCCGCGCAGCCTGGTCGTCGGTAATCCGGCAAAAATCATCAAACAGGTCAGCGATGCGATGATCGCCTGGAAAACGAAAGGCACGCAGCTTTATCAGCAACTTCCCCGCGAATGCTACCAAAGCCTGCGCGCGTGCGAGCCGCTGCGCGAAGTACCCGATGAGCGACCGGAGCAGGAGGTGCTGTATCAAACCTGGAAGGATATGCAGAAGGGTTGAAATGAGAGGTTGATTTATCCGCCTTTGGCGGAAGGGTTGAAGGGTTGAAAGGTTGATTTATCCGCCTTCCGCCAGAGGCGGACAAGCTGGCGGAAGGGTTGAGAGGTTGAAAGGCAGCTTTTTGTGGTCTGCATCGTTAAATTGTCGGATGTGTTCCGTAATTTTGGCAGCTAATCAATAAAATCCAATCGTTATGTATCGCAGCATTATTCTAACTTTGTTAACTGTTTTTACCATCAACATGCTCACTGCGCAGCAGAATCCGTGGGCGGGCAAGAGCGACGAAGAACTTCGTCAGCTTGCCGATAAGCTCGCACAAAAATACATCATTACCGACGGGCACGTGGACTTGCCCTACCGGCTGGAAACGCGCAACTTCCGCCTGACCAAAGAATTTATTGGCATTCCGATTGAAACACAAGACGGCGACTTTGACTACGTTCGCGCAAAGAAAGGCGGGCTGGACGCGCCCTTCATGTCCATTTACATTCCATCGAGCTATCAGGAAACGGGAGGCGCAAAGGAGTTTGCCGATGAGCTAATCGACATGGTGAACGGCATTGCCCAGGCCCACCCCGACAAATTCCGGGTAACCACTGCATCCAAACAGGTGAAGAAAAATTTTAAGAAAGGCATTATTTCCCTGCCGATGGGTATGGAAAATGGCGCGCCGATTGAAGATGATATCAATAACGTCAAGTATTTCTACGACCGTGGCATTCGCTACATCACGCTGACGCACGGCAAGGATAACCAGATTTGTGATTCTTCCTACGACGATGCCGGCACCTGGGGTGGCTTAAGCCCATTCGGTCGCGAAGTGGTCCAGGAAATGAACCGCGTTGGCATCATGGTCGATATTTCGCACGTTTCGGATGCCGCATTCTATCAGGCCGTAGAGCTGAGTGCGGTGCCGTGCATTGCTTCGCACTCGTCTTTGCGTCATTTTACGCCGGATTTTATTCGCAACATGAGCGATGACATGGTGAAAAAACTGGCAGAAAAAGGCGGTGTGATTCAGATTAATTTTGGCTCCAGCTTCCTGGATCAGGGCATTCGCGACGACCAGACGGAGAAGCGGGAGGAATTGCGCGTGCTGCTGGAAGAAAAAGGCTTGAAAATGAATGACGAAGCTGCAAAACCAGTGATTGAGCAATTCCGAAAGGACAATCCAACCCTCTACTCCGACGTAGAGAAAGTAGCCGATCACATTGATCGGGTCGTACAACTGGCAGGTATCGACCACGTGGGGCTGGGGTCTGATTTTGACGGTGTAGGTGACTCCTTACCGACGGGTTTGAAGGATGTTTCCCAATATCCGAACCTGATTTATACGTTGCTGAAGCGCGGCTATAGCGAAGAAGACATTGCAAAAGTTTGCTACAAAAACGTCTTCCGCGTGTGGAGCGAAGTAGAAAAATACGCGAAAAAAGCGAAGTAAAATGGAATGGGAAAACAGAAGTATTTTCCGTTTTCCATTCCTACAGAATTTCCAACAGATACAACCTAAGCCCGTTTTTAAAACTCTTAATTTTTTGAAGCACTAAACAACAAACTAATTTATGAGAAGATTGGCAATATTAACGGTGTTGAGTTTTTGCTGGTTGCTGGGCGGGCAAGTCATGCTGGCACAAACTGCCGAGAGCGATACCACCATTTATCAGGTGGCGGAAGAGCCGCCGCGCTTCCCGGTGTGCGAAACGCTGGATACCACCATCGAATTCAAGAAGGAATGCGCGCAGTTGCAATTGCTGGCGTTTATGAATCGCAATATTTTCTACCCCCTGGAAGCGCGGCAAAATGGCACGGAAGGCACAGTTGTGCTTTCCTTTGTTGTCGAAAAAGACGGCAGCATCTCTTATCCGAAAATTCTGAAAGATATTGGCGATGGTTGCGGGCTGGAAGCGCTGCGGGTGGTGAATGCCATGATGGAAGAAGACGTGAAATGGGTGCCTGGCAAAAATAACGGGCAGCCGGTGCGAACCGCTTTCAATCTTCCGGTGCGCTTTCGCTTGCAGGAAGCGCCGCCCTACACGCTCGTGGGGCGCGATACAATCTATACTACTTTCGATACCGCCCTCGACTATGAGGGGGGCATCGAAGCGCTCACGGCTCAGTTGAACAGCGGACTGGACTATCCGCCCAGTGGTAATGACAGTTGCGCCATCGGCGTCATTGATATGCAGTTGCTCATCGACCGGCGTGGCGGCGTACGTATTCTCGAACTGGTGGACTACAACGATCTGGGCTTCGACTTCTGGGATGAAGCCGTGAAAGTGGCTACTTCTACCGCCGGAAAATGGATACCGGCAACCTACCAGGGTGTAAAAGTACCCACAGCTTACGATATCAGTCTGACTTTCTCGCCCGACGTGGCAAGCTGCAAAGCAAGAGTAGATAACTATCAGCGCGCTATAAAGCTACTCAACGAAGGTGCAGACCTTTACGATAAAGAAGAACAGGATGCCGGCATCACCAAAATGACCGAAGCCATTAGCATGTTTCCGAAGGATGCCAATTTTCTCTATACTCGCGGACAGGCTTACCTGAATCTGAATCGCTTTCCGGAAGCTTGCGCAGATCTTAGCCTGGTAAAAGCCATTGCTTTGGTCGATTGGTTTGACAGCCTGCTGCCGATCATTTGCAATCAGTAGGAAGTGGCTGTTTCTTCCGGCGGTTACCCGGTTAGCGGCAGATTTTTGTAATCTTATGATTCATTGCTATGACAATTGCCAATGCGCTCATCATCCTTCTACTTCTAGGGCTTGTTTTTGCCGGATGGTGGCTTTTTTTTCGCAAAAAGAAGCTGAAGTGGGACACCTTCCCATCGGCATGGCGCGATATTTTACTGGATAAAGTCCTGTTTTACAATCGATTGGATGAGCAGATGCAACGGCAGTTCGAAGATGATATACGTCATTTTTTGAGCGAAGTTGAAATTACCGGCGTGGACGTGGAAGTGGATGACACCGACCGTCTCCTGGTGGCAGCAAGCGCCGTGATTCCGCTGCTGGGTTTTCCGGGGTGGCGCTATCGAAATTTGAACGAAGTGTTGCTCTATGCGGGGACGTTCAATGAAGCGTACGACATTCGCGCTCGCGACCGAAACATCCTGGGTATGGTTGGCAGTGGTTCCATGCAGCGCATGATGATCCTTTCAAAACCTGCATTGCATCAGGGCTTTGCCAATCAAACATCCAAGACCAATGTCGGCATCCACGAATTTGTGCACCTGCTCGACAAAGCAGACGGCTCGGTGGACGGCATTCCTGAAGTTTTGCTCGATAACCAGACCTCCATTCCCTGGCTGAAAAAAATTCAGGAAGCCATTCAGGAGATTAAAAATAATGAGTCGGACATCAACCCGTACGGTGCTACGAATGAAGCCGAATTTTTCAGCGTCGTGAGCGAGTATTTTTTCAAACGCCCCAAACTGCTGGAAAGCAAGCACCCGGAGTTGTATGCCATGCTGGAGCGTGTTTTCCGGCAGGATCCGGCGGAGTGATTAAATTCAAATATGAAAAACTACTACGAAACAGAAAATGTTGCCAAACGCTACGCTGCCGGGCGACCGGATTACCACCAAATTGTCATTGACAAAATCAAGGATTTGTTACAACCGGCAAAAAAGTTTCCGAACATACTGGATATCGGCTGTGGTAATGGTTTTTCTACCATTCCGCTGCTCGAGCTGGGGGAGAGTATCGTTGGCGTGGATGCCTCCGCAGCAATGATCGCGCAAGCGCCGAAGCATCCCAATATCCGGTTTGGAGTGTGCGCTGCCGAGGGACTGAGCTCGATGCAAGCACAATTTGAGTTGGTGACGGTAGGCAATGCCTTTCATTGGTTTGATCGCGATGCGTTTTTCCGGGAAGTGCGTGCGATTTTGGCCCCCGATAGTCGGCTGATTGTTTACAATAATTTTTTTAAAGGTGAAATGGCGGATTTGCCCGGTTTTAAAGATTGGATTTTGAATCGCTATCTGCAGAAATTTCCCAACCCGCTGCGCGGTAAATTTGATTGGAAGGAGGCAGCGTTAAAGCGCTATGGCTTTCGACGCGTGCATTTTGAGCAATTCGACAATCACATCGGCATGACGAAGCAGCAGCTCATCGCGTTTTTCATTTCCCAAAGCAACATCACGGCAGCAATCGAAAAAGAGCGAACCGATTTGGTAGCAATCATCCACTGGCTGGAAGAAGAATTAAAGGCTTTTTTTCCGAATGCAAATTATTCGCGGCAAGGAATATTCGGTAATTTCATCGTCTATCTGCAAAGCTTGAAACCATGAGAACGCGTCAATTGATTAGCAGTGATGCCAATCTCGCCTCCCGGATGTCGGTGACAATCATTTAATCCTTTTTTTAAAAAACTTGATGTACCTGCAAATATGGTGTAAATTACATCGGTAAACAAACGAAAAAACAACATGACCCGCATCACCTGGACGTTCACCGTCCTCGCCTATGCGATCACTTGGGCGATCGTTATCTCCCTCGGCTGGCTGGAGCAAACCGGGCGCATTTCCGAAACGGAGATGGATATTCTGCACATTTTTGGCGCGCTGGGACCGTTCATCGCGGCGATTATTTGCGCTCGTAGGTTTTACCCTGACCACGGCACGCGAAAGCTCTTCACACAACTCAACGTCGGCAGTTGGACGGGCATGACCAGCCTGATCGCGTTTTCGCCCTTGCTGTTGTTTGGCTTGGGCTTAATCGTGTACCCGCTGATTGTCGGTGAGCGATTTTCATTCGCAGTCACGCAAGAACAGTTTGGCTTGAATTCTACGGCTAGCTACCTCGGCTGGGCGCTGCCGTTTGTGTTTTACGCCGTGTTTGAGGAATTTGGCTGGCGCGGCTTTTTGCTGCCGCATTTGCAGGAACGCTATTCGGCATTCTACTCGACGATGATGCTGACAGTCATTTGGGCGCTTTGGCACATACCGATGTTTTGGACGCGTTTTGACTTTTCGCCGGGCATTGCGGTCGGTTTTTTCTTCGGTATTTTTGTCGGTGCAATTATTCTAACCTCGCTGTTCAACATGAGTCGCGGCAACCTATGGGCGGTCATCATTTTTCACTTGGCGAATAACGTCGCTTCCGCCTTCGACAAAAACTACATCGTCGCAGTGGTGAGCACCGGGTTTATCTTCCTGGCGATTTTTATCCTCTGGCGCTACAAACTACCGCACCTTGCCGATGTTGAAAGAGTAAAAAACTATTTCAAACCATGAAAGTAGCCATTTATAGCGCCCACAAATTTGAATTGGAACCTTTGGAGAATGCCAATGCCGGCAAACATACATTGAAAACCATTGATACCTATCTCTCGGTGGATACGGTGCCCCTGGCGAAAGATTGTCCGTGCGTGGCAATTTTCGCGAACGACGATGCCTCCATACCCGTGCTCGAAGCACTGTACGAGGCAGGTGTGCGCTACCTGGCGCTGCGCTCGGCGGGTTTCAATCATGTGGACATGGACAAGGCAAAAGAACTCGGTATGCGGGTTGCCAATGTACCGGAATACTCCCCCTACGCCGTCGCCGAGCATACCGTCGCGCTCATGCTCGCGCTGAACCGAAAGCTTATCCGTGCCAATCGCCGCGTACGCGACCTTGATTTTTCCCTCAGCGGTTTGACTGGTTTCGATATGAATGGTAAAATCGTAGGCATCATCGGTATGGGGAAAATCGGACAAGTAGTAAGCAAAATTCTGCACGGTTTCGGGTGTAGGCTTTTGGGTTTTGATATCGAACCCAAACAGGAAATGATAGATCGGTATGGTATGACGTTTACGGATGTGGATACCCTTTGCGCCGAATCGGATATCATCACTTTGCACGCTCCCCTCAACGACCATACGCACTATATCATCAATGCCGATCGCATCGCGAATATGAAGCCAGGCGTTATGCTTATCAATACCAGCCGCGGTGCACTGATTGATACCAAAGCCGCTATCAAAGGTTTAAAATCTGGACAAATCGGATACCTGGGACTGGACGTATATGAGGAAGAAAAAGGCTTGTTCTTTGAAGATCGTTCTGATGAAATTTTGCAGGATGATGTAATTGCACGGCTGCTTACCTTCCCCAATGTACTCATTACCAGTCATCAGGCATTCCTCACAACGACGGCTCTGCAGAATATTGCCGATACAACAATTTACAACATCGATTGCTGGGAAAAAGGCGAAACGGGCGTCAATGAATTGGTATAAGTCAGGCTTGTTTGAAAAATCAAGCGCAAAACAGGGCATCGTTCCCTTGCGTATGGAAGCGGAGCCTCTTTTACGAGACTCCGCCCGGTCGAATTAATTCATTTGTTTCCATCTTTTTTCCAGTACACTCCGCGTCTCCTGCAGCCTCTGTATCCCTTCCATTGCCTGGGGCGTTGGGCGGGCGTCGGCGCTTTGGAGTACGTTGAGCAGGTAAAGGAATTTTTGCTGCAAAGCCACGACATTCTCGCGTTCGGCGGGCGTTTCGTAGATGCTGCCGTACAGAAAGTCGCCGCTGCCGGCGCCGCCGTTGCCACGTAAATTTTGCAGCGCGTTTCGTTGGGCGTCGGTCACGTTGCTGCTGAGCTTCTGATCGATGGCATCGCGGAGTACTTGCAGGCGCTCATAGACTTCGTAGCACGCCAGGGAATAATTGGTTTGCAATTGCAAATCTTCTTCAGAAATTTCCACTCTTGGATCAAGCTGCACCTCGATGGTTTGCTCCTGTACCTTGCCATCAACGGTCAAACGTACAGTGTACGTGCCCGGGTGTACAAACGGACCGTGCGGCTCACTGGGCGTACGCTTATAAACGGCGGCAATGGAAAAATCGCGATCCGCGCTACGCGGCGGTTCGTACCGCAAATCCCAAACAAAGCGATGATGCCCGGCGGTAGCTGAAAGTGATTGCTCTGGTCGAATCCAGTACGTCGGGTGGGGTAGGGACGTAGAGTCAATTGCCTCCGGCTGATCGGTGTTGGCGTAGCTGCGGATGATGTTGCCATCCGCATCCAGAATGTCAAGCTTTACATTTTGTGCGGCTTGCGCCAATTTGTAATCGATGATCGCGCCATCGGGCGGATTTTGCCCGGCGGGCTCTTCCGGCGGTAGCGG
>CAZFBU010000079.1:8528-10396 GCA_964517175.1 uncultured Saprospiraceae bacterium | reverse complement strand
TGCGGGCGCATGTCGTCCTTACGAATGGCATTGATTGCGATGTAGGCTGTATTTGTATCAAAATGACCGGCATCAACCTGCGAAACTTTGTCCCAGGATTTTAAGCCAGGAGGAGTCACGTTGCTCCAACTGGCACCGCCGTCCTGTGTGATGTGCATCAAACCATCGTCGGTACCTGCCCAGATGATTTTAGCGTCCAAATGAGACGGTCCGACCGCATAAATGACACCTCGGCGCGGCATATTCGCCAATTCCGGTGTGCGGAAATCACCAATGCTCTCCGGCACTTCGGGTTGCTCGCGCGTAAGGTCGGGGCTGATGACCTGCCAATCATTACCACCGTTTGTGGTTTTCCAAAGGACATTCGTTGCAAAAAGCAAGGTTTTCGGATCGGCAGGATGGAAAAGCAAGGGCATGGTGCGCAAAATGCGGTACTTGCCCGAGCGTACAGCTTCGGGGGCTACGCTTTGCGTTTGCCCGGTTTTTTTGTTGAATTTTACAACCCGCCCGCCGTAAATAATGTCCGGATTCAACGGATCGGGGGCAATGTACGCATATTCATCCGCGCCCACGCCCATCCAGTCGCGAAAAGAAATTTGCCCACCATTGCCACGGCTGGATATACCGATCGCCCCGCTTTCCTGCTGACCGCCATAGACCCAGTAGGGGAATTGGTTGTCGGTCGTCACATGATACAACTGCGCCGTCGGCTGGTTGTACCAGGAACTCCAGGTTTTACCGCCGTTGACGGTGATGGTTGCGCCCTGATCAACCGCGAAGATCATCACATCGGGATGTTCAGGATTGATCCAGAGGCGGTGATAATCGTCGCCACCGGGCGCGCCCTTGAAGGACGTCCAGGTTTTGCCACCATCGTCGGAGCGGTAGGCGGCGATATTGCCAACGAAAACCACGTCCGGATTTTCCGGATGCACTTTTATTTCACCAAAGTCGCTGCCGCGTCCCCAGAGTCGCCGGTCGGTACTCACCAGCGTCCAACTGCCGCCGCCGTCGTCGCTGCGATAAATGCCGCCATTGGTGCGGGCATCCACCGTTGCGTAAATTCGTTGTGGATTGCTGTGCGAAATGCCAATGCCGATGCGACCGAGCCCCTGAGCGGCGGTTGGCAAGCCTTGGGTCAGTTTTTGCCAGGTGTCGCCACCGTCGGTGGATTTGTACAAGCCGCTATTCGGACCGGAAAAGCTTGCGTTTTCCCAGGGACCCTCGCGGTGCTCCCACAGGTCGGCGTAGATGGTTTGCGGATTCTGCGAATCGTATTCTACCTGAATCGCGCCGGTATTTTCATTAATGTACAATACATTTTGCCAGCTCTTGCCGCCATCGCGGGTGCGATAGACGCCGCGCTGCTTATTTGGGCCGTAGGGATGCCCCAACCCAGCCACGAAAACTTCATCCGGGTTGGTCGGATGCACAATGAGTCGCCCGACCTGCTGCACATCGCCCAAGCCTACATGCTGCCAGTTTTTGCCGCCGTCGGTCGATTTGAAAATGCCATCGCCCACGGCCAGGTCCGGGCGGTGCAAGCCTTCGCCGGTTCCGATATAAATAATGTTTGGCTGGGTCGGCGAGACGGCGATATCACCAATGGAACCCGTTGGCGCTTCATCGAAGATCGGACGCCAGGTTCGACCATAGTCATCTGTTTTCCAGATACCACCGTTGTTGACGCCCATAAAAAAGACGTTTGGCTGAGAAGGAATGCCTACGGCACCAACCGTACGACCCGCGCGAAAGGGGCCGATGAGGCGATATTGTAAAGCCTGGTAATTGGATAGCGCAACTTCCTGTGCTAAAAGAGAGGAAAAAAGGATTGACAATCCTCCCAGGAGCAATATTTTTTTCATGTT
>CAZFBU010000079.1:5466-8428 GCA_964517175.1 uncultured Saprospiraceae bacterium | reverse complement strand
AGTTTTAAGTGTTGCTCCAAGTTACAAAGTTCTATCTAATCTGAGCCGCGAATGCGACAGAAAAACATCACACCGTTCGCACGCGCAGCAAGTCGCCCAGCTTTCGGAAAGCATTTTCCCATTCGTCATTGCTGAAGACCCATTCACCGCTTTGGTAGCCTTTGACCATCGAGAAATATACATTTTGGCCCTTCCAGTTGTTCAGTCCAATAGTCATCGAGTCGATAGCTTCCAGCACTTCGAGCAGGGTTTCGAGTTCTTTGATGTTCATATTGCCGGCGCTGAGTTCTTTCATTTCGCGAAAAATGCGTTCGCTGGCGGTCAGCTTGAAGCTTTGCTCGTTGGTAATCTGAATATCCCAGCGGTGCAGTTCATCGGCGAGGCGGTGCAGCTCGCGAATGTCGAAATTGCCGTTGGCAAAGAATTCATTCAGATCGTAATTGACCACAAACTGCACGGCGTTGAGATAGGCATCCGGCACGGAGATATCGCTCTGGGCAATCATGGTCATCAATTGGTAATTGTCGTTGTAAATTTCCCGGAATTCGCGTTCTACTTTTCGCAGACTGTCCTGCGTGATGGTATGCAGAATTTTGCGCTTCTCGTCGCGGAAGAGATGCTGCACGGTGAATTTATCTGAGCCAAAGTACGTCTGCATGACGCCGATCACCGCGCCCAGGTCGATCGATCGGAAGGCTTCTTCGATCTCCGAAGCCATGCGCGTGAAGGTATCGCTGTCCATCTCCAGGGAGATGTTGCCGATGATGTTCAACTGCCCGAGGTACAATACCGCAAAGCTGAAGTGCTTTTCGGAATAGCTAAGTTTAGAATGGACGGTTGTGCGGCCCAGAGCCAAACGCAAATTACCCGCCACGAATCGTTCGAAGATATCGCTTTTAGCGAGATAATTTAACAACTCCAGCTCGTCCGGAAATTCTGCAAACAAAGAAGATGCCGCGTAGTGCATGGCTACCCTTGTCAAATCCACGCGAGCCGGCATCACGTAGCGCTTGTAGCTCACCGCGCCATTGGTATAGACATTGCTCGGTGCGGTTTCGAGCCGACTGATAAACTCCGGGTGGAAATCCATCCTGACTACCTGATTGGCGTAGTAGATCGCGCGATTGGCGTATTGGAGAATTTGATTGGTCTCAATACCGGAAATTTCATCGAAAAACCAGCCGCAACTCGTAAACATCAAAATGGCATGCCGCTGCATTTCTATCAGGCGCATCAGGCGGGTTTTCTCGCTTTTATCGAGTTCCCGTACCGCGTGTTTTTTGATAAAAGCATTCACCGTACGGTCATTGCGATCCAGCAGTACTTCGATAAAATCGTTGCGCGCTGCCCAAACATCTTGCACGAGTTTTGCTGCTTCGCGCTCGTATATCGGGATGAGTTCGTCGCGCAGCCAGTTGAGCGTATCGCGCAGCGGAGCGCGCCAGGCTTGCGTCCAGCCAGGATGACCGCCGGTGTTGCAGCCGCAATTCGAGCGCCAGCGCTCTACACCGTGCACGCAACTCCAGGAACTGTTTTCGTGAATTTGAATCTCGTATTCGGGTGGAAATTTTTCCAGATATTCGGCGTAATTGGTGATCGTCGCCAGGTTATTTTCTTCAATAAAATCCAGACAATCCGATAGCGCCATTTCGCCAAAGCGATGGTGGTGTCCGTAGCTCTCGCCGTCGGTGGCGATGTGCACCAATTGCGTGGAATCGTCGTTGTCAAAGGCTTCGAGCAGCCGATGGGCGAAGCCTTTTCCATTGTTCAAAAGCCCTTGAAAAGCAACGCCTTGCGCCACGCCGCCGTGATAAAAATACAGTGCGATACTTTTGCCGGAAGGCAGCTTGCACAGGTAAGGTCGGCGCGTTTCTACGCTGTCGTTTGCAATGGGAGTCCATTCTTTATTACCGATTTTGCGAAAAGCCTTTGCCTGCCGGGGCGCGAGAATGGTGTACTGGATGCCGTGCTCTGCCAGGATTTCCAGCGTTTCCGTATCAACGGCGGTTTCTGCCAGCCAGATGCCTTCCGACTTGCGCCCGAAGCGATGCTCAAAATCCCGCAAACCCCAGATTACCTGGGTTTCCTTGTCGCGCCGATTCGCCAACGGCATGATAAGATGGCTGTGTACCTGCGCAATCGCTGAGCCGTGCCCACTGAAGCGCTCCTGGCTTAGTTTGTCGGCTTCAATGATTGCCTGGTACGTTTCGGGGTCGGCTTGTTCCAGCCAGGAAAGCAGGGTCGGACCGAAGTTGAAATTGATTCGGGAATAGTTATTCTTGATTTTCACGATATAATGCTGCTCGTCGAGGATGCGCGCCGAGGCATTTGGCGCGTAGCACTCGAAGTTGATCCGCTCGTTCCAGTTGTGAAAAGGCGCTGCAGAGTCCTGTTTTTCAATGACTTCCAGCCAGGCATTTTCACGCGGCGGCTGGTAGAAGTGTCCATGAATACAAAGGAATTTATGATTTGAACTCATATTTGTTTGACCATTTTTGGATGGGGAAGATAACACAAAAATCCGTTTCCAAATTAGTGTGCATTCTACATTAAGCCAAAACATTTTTTCCACATTCGGAGTTTTCTGTGGAAAACAAACATTACAGTATATGCAATTTCCGATTGGCTACAAAAGATCCGCCGCGATGGTCGTGCTGCGATACCAGCAACAATTTATGCTACTAAAGCGAGCAAAAGCCCCGCACATTAGCAAGTACGTGCCGGTAGGTGGCAAGCTCGAACCGTTTGAAGATCCCTACACCGCTGCGCTGCGCGAAGCGGAGGAGGAAACCGGCATTCGGCTGGAAAAACTGCAATACGGGGGCGTCCTGATTGAGTCTTCGCCGATCGACTACAACTGGCAGTGCAATATTTATCTCGCCGATATCGACTTCCGGGAGCCGCCGACTTGCGACGAAGGTACGCTCGAATGGATTCATTTTGAGGATATTGCACATATTTC
>CAZFBU010000079.1:3543-5366 GCA_964517175.1 uncultured Saprospiraceae bacterium | reverse complement strand
CCGATCCAGTTATTTTGATACAAATAAATCACCAGGCTCAAAATCGCCAGCCCGGAAATCAGCAGATAATAGCGCAGGAAGCCGCTTCTGATCTTGCCAAAATTGCGAATGAGATAGATCAAGCCGAGTATCGTGCCAATAGCCAGAAGCAAAGTGCCGATAAAGATCGTGACCGTCAGCGGTGTTCGGGTGCCTACGGTTGTAATGTCCTGAGCAGCAACGCTAAATGCGATAAATGCTGCCAGCAAACCTGCCACGCCCAGCCAGAGCAAAAGCGTTGGCGCTACACTTGCGCGGGGAACCACCTTGAAGATACCCAGCACCAGCCACACCAGACCGAACAGCGCGAAAATACCCGTAAGCGCAGCCGATGCGATCAGCCATGCCCGCCGCACGGGCACCATGCTATTTGGCTCGTAGTAAGCCGAACTGCTGGCGACGACCGGTCTGCCTGATTCGTCGTAGGTCAGCACGAGGGTGGGGGCGCTGTTGTCCGGGCTGCGGTACAAATTGTTACCCATGTGGAGGTATTTGCGATCCGAATTGAGAATTGTCTTCATCACCAGCGTATCGCCCTGGAAGGAAACATGGACGTCTTCGAAGAATTGATTGAGAAAACTGAAAAGCTGATTCCGCGGACTTTTGAAATCGTAGTACCCGCTAAATGTATCGACCACGCCTTCCGTAATAGCTTCCTTTTTTGGTTTTACCAGGCTCAAACCTTGCGATAAGTATCTGATAATCAGTTTTTCAATTGCACCCATGCTACCATTGGCGTTATTAGACATGGCGTAGCCATAGCCGCGTCGCGTGTAGGCATACGTCGAGGAGAAACCATCAATACCGCCGTTGTGCCCACGAAAAGAGACGGGCTTGTCAAAATGCGAAGGAGAATTCGCCAGCGCATAAGCCGTGCGTAGCCCCGAGCGCGCCGCCAATGTAGTGGTCGGCGTTTCCATTTTCTGGATCATTTCTCGCGGAAATACCTGCACGGTATCCACGCGTCCGCGATTTAAAAATAGCTGCACAAACTTTGCCATATCCGCGCCGCAGGAGTTGAGCGCGCCCGCCATGCCCGCATAAACCGCGTAGAAAGGCACTTCTTCGTATGTGCCATTCTTCCAGGCGTAGCCTTGCGCGTATGGGCTGAAATCTTCCGGGAAAGATTTGAAATTGGAATGCGTCATGCCCAGCGGCTCGAAGATCGTTTGGCGAGCGTAATCGTGATAGGACATGCCGCTATATTTTTCGATTATATGCGTCAGGATCAAATAACCGGGATTGGAATACGCATGACGCGTGCCCGGCTGCCAGCGGGTGGTCAAAGACTTCGACTGCTGCTGAATCATGTCCAGCATCGCCAGCTCTTTATCCGAGCGATTATAAACCGCATTGAAGTGCATATCATCAAAACCCGCGGAGTGCTCCAGCAAATGCACCAGCCGCACCGGGTGTGTCTCTTCCCATTTGTTGGTGAATTTTACTTCCGGGGCGAGATCACGCAATTTATCTTCCAACGAAAATTTGCCTTCGCTTTCCAGTTTTAAAATGCAGAGCGAAGCAAAACTCTTGGAAACAGAACCCAGCCGGAAAAGCGTCGTCGCATTTACCGGGCGCTCGGCTTCCAGTTTTGCCGTGCCCAAGCCACCGTCGAACAGCACCGAGTCCTGTGTTACGATAGTGAGCATTAAGCCCGGGATGTGCGCTCGTTCCATTTCCACTTCGATACTGTCGAGCAATTGTTCAAACGTAAAACCGGCGGCTTCCAGCGGCTGCGCCAGCGGTTGCGTGTGAACGGCAGCTAAAATGACAAAAGAGATGAA
>CAZFBU010000079.1:0-3443 GCA_964517175.1 uncultured Saprospiraceae bacterium | reverse complement strand
AAGAGCTGCGAAGACTCCGGATGCTCCCAGTCGCCCGAGCCGGTCACGATGTGGATGTGTTGTGCGGCACGCAAGCGCGGCAGGTGGTAATCGTCGTTCAGATTTGGCAGATATTGCATGGGCGAATTGAAATACACGTCCTGGTCGTGGTAGCCCTTGGTGTATGTACTCAGGTCGTAGCTGCCGCTCATTGCGATCACGCCGTCCAGCAGATCCGGGCGTTTGAAATACAGATTCGCCGAGTGCAATGCCCCCAGCGACGCGCCGGAGACGATAATCGGCGTATCCTGGCTGGTCGTGTTTTTAATAAAAGGAACAACTTCGTTGTAAACGTATTCGTTGAACTGCATATGCCGGATCGACTTGTGGCGCGGGTGCATCTGATTATTGAGCCAGCTTTCGCTGTTGATGCTGTTGATCGAAAAGACCTTCACTTTGCCCGCATTGATGTAGGGGCTAATGGAATTGATGAGGTGGAAACGCTCGTATTCCAGGTAATCCGCTGCCGCCGTTGGCAAGAGTAAGAGCGAAAAGCCATAGTGACCATACATCACGATGTTCATGTGCTTGTTCAGCGCCGGACTGTGCCAGCCGTGTATTTCTCTGTGCATCTATTTTTCGTTTTGGATGAAAATATTCAACAATGTAAAAGTAAAAAAAAATACATTTCCGGCAGCCGGAATCGGACAGCGTGTTTACAAATTAGAAAATTGATAAGTAATGGGACTCTGTTTAATTGTTGTTTGTTAATTGTTATTGGAGGGAGGTTTTAGGATTTGATAATCAGCACCTTGTGGATTTTTATGCCAAAAGCAGTTATGTCCCGCTACTTAACTTGGAGTAAGGGAGAAAATCCGAACAATTACACACCTGCAATGGAAGATTTGATAAATACAGTATGAATAATAAAAAAACGTTGCTATTGGAACTATTTTGCTAACTACTTGGTTTTAATATTTGAAGGCTTTCTGAAAGGAGGCTTTGCTTACAACAGTGTTTTATTTAATTTCTTCCCAAGCTATTGATATTACAGGGCTTTTCAACAGCCGTCCACTAGCTTAACAAACACCTCACTGTTTAAGTTTCCATTCTCACAATTGAGAGGAACCATTTTTTAATAAAAACTTGATGATGTTATGAGTGAAAAGAAACAAACCTATTTTCAGCAAGCGATTGCGTGGGCAAAAAAGCGCAGGCTTTCCAATATAAAAGCGAATCACGAAAATTTTGAAACCCCTTCTGCATTTTCAAAAGCAGATGAAGAACGACCCTACATTCCGGATATCACCGGCAAGAAAATGGGCGGTAAATTCTATGTGGAAATTGCGCTGAAAGCAGAAAACATCAGCCGAACAGTATCCAAATGGAAGCTGCTGAGTACCCTGGCTACGATGAAAGGCGGCAAGCTTTTTCTGCTGGCACCCAGAGGGCATAAAGCATTTGTAGAGCGTGTATTAGATAAATATCATTTGCCAAATGCGAAACTGGTTTACATCAAATAATGCATGGAATTAAATAAGTTTAAATAAAAGTCTTCCCGGTAATTCATAGGAAGGCTTTTCGATTCTAAAACAATAAAAAGGCAAGAATAAAAATATGCGGGCATTTAAAATAACACATGCCATCACACGACGCGACGAAAAGTCGCTGGAGAAATACCTCGCGGAGGTTGCCAGATACGGCGTGCTGACGCCAGAGGAAGAACTGGCGCTCTTTCGGCGTTTGAAAAGTGGCGATGAAACAGCATTGGATAAAATTGTGATTCACAATCTGCGCTTCGTGGTGTCGGTTGCCAAGCAGTACCAGAGTGCTGGTTTGTGGCTGGGCGATTTGATTAATGAAGGCAACATCGGGTTGATAAAAGCAGCGCGGCGTTTCGACGAAACGAAGGGTTTCAAGTTTATTTCCTATGCCGTCTGGTGGATTCGGCAATCCATTTTACAAGCGATCAATGAAAAGTCGCGCAAAATTCGTCTGCCGCTCAATCAGAGCAGCATCAACAACAAGATCAAGGCGAAGCGCTCCGAGTTTTTCCAACAGGAAGAGCGGGAGCCAACCCTGGAGGAACTGTCGGAAGCAACCGGGCTGAAAGAAGAGGCGGTCCTTAAAAGTTTGGAAACCAATAAATTCTGCACTTCTCTGGATGCGCCGCTCACGGAAGATGAAGACGGAACGCTGGCGAATGTACTGGAAGACAGCAACGCCCAACAACCCGATTTTGATCTGTCGGTGCTGGAGTCGCAGCGCGAAGAAGTACAGGATATGCTCAGCCAGATCAGCGAACGCGAAGCGCTGGTGATATCCCTGTATTATGGCATTGGCGGGAAGCGGTCATTGTCGCTGGAGGATATTGGCGACCAGATCGGTGTGAGCCGCGAGCGGGTACGCCAAATCAAAGACCGGGGCATCAAACGATTGCGCCTTCGCACTCGGGATGTAACGCCCACTTTTTCTACCAATTGACCCCGGGAAATACTTACTTGCTTACTTGCTGCTTTTTTTGGAGCGGTAAGATTTCAAAATGTAGCAATCTTCCTCGGTTATCGGGGTGAACAGGTCGGCTTCCTCTTTCACGATCTGCGCTGTTGTTTTTTCTACTGCTGCGATTTCGACGCGCACACCTTCCCCTTTCAAATGCCGGATCAACTCCACGTAGTCCGAATCACCAGACATAATGATGATGGTATCCACTTTGGTGGCAATTTGCGTTGCCTTGATGGTAAGCGGAATATCCGCTGATTTGTGGCAGGGCATCACCGAGCCGTGAAACCGGGTGAGCAGCCGCTCGGCAAGTTTGGCGGAAATACTCTTCCCCTCCCGGAAATAAATGAGCCGGTTGAGGCCGCGATTGACCAGGAGTTTCGGAATGAGCACGTCGAAGTCGAGCAGTGCATTTTTTTTGTTGAGCAGCGATTGCAGGCTCATTTCGATATTGTTGCCGTCAATCAGAATAGCAACCGATTGATTGATTTTTACATCCGTCGTATCACTCATAGCTTACAATATCGCATATTTTCTCAAAAAACATACCGATTTGCCCCGATAAAGTTTTGTACCGTACAGGGGCTATATTTTCCCATCGATAGAATCAGCCGAATCTTCGAGACAATTCGCCGGAATGTCCATTGCACTTTTATTGCAGCCTATCTTTGTGCAAATTTGTAGCGTAACCAAAATCTGACTGTTATTATGAAAAAAACAATCTTTATGGCAATGTTGGTACTGCTAAGCTCGGTTAGCTTGCTGGCGCAAAGACCAGGCGGCGGTGCTCCTCCTTCGGCAGAAGAACGCGCAGAACGCACGGTGACAAGAATGAATGAAAAGATGGATATAAACGACGAGCAAAAGACCGAATTGACAGCTATCTTTAAAACATTTTACGAAGATGTAATGGCAAATCGGGGCGATTGGGAAAAAATGAGAGAATTGGCTACCACCAGAGA